>CAILKC010000621.1 GCA_903834675.1 uncultured Victivallales bacterium
CGTCCACAACCCTCTCGGCCCTGCGCTGGTTCTCGTCGATCTGCGTCCTCAGAACGGTGAGCTGCGTGTCAAGGGCAAGGAATGCGGGCCATTTCCAGATGAGAGGATGGTCTGTGCGGAGATGCCGCAGTTTTTCGTCAGCCCTTACTGCGTCGCGCCCCAGCAGGTCCTGCTCGATTTCACGCGCCCACTTCTGCCCAGCCTTGCTGACGAGCATCATTCCGCTGGCCGCACCGAGCACGGCCAGTACGGCCAGGCAGGCCACCAGCGTCAGGATAGTCTTGTTCCGTCGTTGGACTCGCCGCCCCTCATGGATGGTCTGCAGGGCAATGGGTAGCCTCGCCTGCACGTCGTCCGGGATCGGGCATTGCTGGAACTGCCGCAGTTCCTGGGCGTAGTTGAGCAGTCTGGAGTTTGGTTCCTGCCGCTCGAACAGCTCGTGCCGGATCAGCCCGATCAGGGCGTTAAACTGCGCCAGGACCTCTTTCTGTTGGCGCGTTTCGTCAGAGAAGGACTTTGCGCCAGAGTAGATCTCCTGCATCGTCCCGGACGGCTCCAGAAAGCCCTCCTGGAGAAGCCTCTCGTATTCGGCAAGGCATCCTGCCAGCGCCGCCATGTCCTTGGCCCCGTGGGCGTGCCCCAGACGCTCGATGATCTCTGCTGCCTGCTGAGCGGCGCGCAGGCTCTTCTCCGCACGAATCCACTTCTCCGCGAGGTCCCGGACTTGGCGGGCTTCTCGAGGGGACATCCATTCCGCCTGCAGTTCAGCGTTTAGGCGCTCCATGGCGGCCAGATCCCCGCGCTCGCCGCAATGCTTGACCTGCTGCCCGAGCTGCTGAAGCCAGGAATCCTCGAAGGCCTTGAGTTGTCGTTGCCACTTGTCGTTCTGCGGATCGCGCCGACGCAGATTGCGCAGGTTGAGGACAGCCGCACGATGGTCATCCCGATGGACCGCAGACGCAAGCCCGGCCAGGAAGGACTCCGCCGATGCGTGTTTCGCGTACGCCTCATTGAGTTCGTTCACCGCCCGCTTGTCCAGGGTCTCGGCAATCTGCCAACCACTGCTTTCGCAGACCGAACGCCACTGATCAGCCTGCGGGAACTCCAGGTAGACAACCGTCTCAAGCAGATTCGGCGGGCGCTCCGCCAGCTGCACAGCACTGGCATGCGACTGCCGGGCGATGAAGTCGCTGCACTCGCGCAGGCGCTGGTTCGCCTCTGCGCAGAGAGCGGAGAACTTCACCGCCAGTGCCGCGGCAGCGGCGCCGCCGGGCGCCGTCTTGGCGTCCAGGAGCACCTCGATCCTGCGGACGACATCACGTGGCTCGTCACTCATTCCCATCAATGCCTCCGCTGACGAATCCTCGAATCCTCCGGCGGCTGCTGACCGGCACGCCGCGCGCACCCGTGCCTAATGTGTACCGTCATCTTTGAGTCCACCACGGCCCGATTCGTTCTCGGTTGGCCACTGCACGACGCCTTGGCCGTCGGCCGGCGGCTACCGGGTCGGCGTGCCCGCGGAGGGCACTGGCGTCGATGGGCCTTCTCTCTTGACCCCTTCCGCCGCGGCAGGAGCCGGAGCGGGTGTAAGGTGAAGGAGAGGCTCCTTTCCTCCACCGCTCCTGCTGCATGTCACTTTCCGAACAGTCACCCGGATCCAGCCCTTCTTGATTGCCTCCTCAAGCGCTTCTTTCAGCTTCTGATGCCGCTCTTTCACCCGGAGATCTTCCTCCGCCTTCATCACAGGACGAAGGGCATAGCTCTGGTGCTCAAAGAAACATGCGGCGAAGGCGTCGAGGTCGCGGTCAAGAGCAGCCATCTTGTTGTTCTCTCCGAGGCTGTGCAGTTCGCCGTACCTGTAGACGGCGGCCCTGATGTCATCAGCGACTCTCTTGTCCACCGATATCACGGTTCCAGCCTGCCCCTGACCTGCGAGTTCCGTTATCCCGGCTTCGAAGGCATTCTCGAACCCTTTATCGGCTGCCGTCCGCAGCTCCCTGCACTCCGTCATGAGATTCGTCATCATTTGCATCTTTGCGTCCTCAGGCTCTCTCAGTTTTTCTATCTCATCTCTCCTCCGGTTCTTATACGCCTGAGCGCGGCGGAGACTGCTGCGCCGAACATACTCCGCCTTCATCAGTTCCATCCACACCCCGCCAGCAAGACTGTCCAGTTGGGGAATCGTGACCACCTTGCACATCGCCAGCAGGGGCTCGTCGAACTCGTCCCATCTGGTTAGCCCCGGGGGGAAGGGAATAGGCGCAAGGGCATCGGTAACCGCTTTCCTGGTTCCTTTGTACTTCTCGGCCGTTGGCGGCTTGGCAAACTTGTGCAGCGCAGCCTTCGACCAGTCCTGCAGGTACGCGACTCTGTTCTCGCTCTCCACCAACTCCGCAAGAAGTTTGCTCCCAAGCCCGAGAGCAGCCTCCAGTCGCTTTCTCACCTCACCGTTGAACGCTTTACCGTCGTACTGGTTCCTGATCTCCTGCTTCAGAGAATCCAACGTGGAGACCAAGGTTTGGCCCTCGGCCTTAAGCCCCGATTCGTCGCTCTCCGCGATCTCACCACCGACCTTGAAGACGGTCTCAGCGTTTCGCACGTCGTACTTCTCGATGCGCCAACTCTTCGGAAGCGTTCTTGGAAGCGTGATCCAGAGGCCGCCGTGGGCGAACGCCAATTCCGCCGCCCAGACCACCGATTTCTGGTCCCACAGGAGGCTGTCCATCGCTTCCTTCTCTTCCGGCTGAAGGCTGAGTTCCGTCCAGACACTCCCCAGTCTGCAGATCACCTCAGGATTGCTGAGGCTCAGCTCGTTGGTCACGAGTACAGGCATGGGGATCTGCGGTTGCGGGCACCACCGGATCGCCCGCCACTGCCCCGGGAACTCGAAGATGACACAATGGGTGCGTTCCGGGGTGCGGAAGCTCTCGGGGAACACGGTCACGGAGTACGACCCGCACGTGAAGCGCTTGCCCTCCTTGAGCTTCACGGTCGCCCCATCCAGCTCGCTGGTCTTCTTCCCGTCCATCAGCTCGATCCGCTCTGCGTTGCCGGTGGCGATGGTGATCCTCAGGTCCAGGAAACTGAGGCCCACGGGGGGGGATACCCCAGCATCCCTCAAGGCAGCCATCAGGGGGGTCATCAGGATGTCACGTGTCAGCTTGTCTGGGAGCACTGGGACGATCTGCACTGGTAAGGGTGGGGGTGGGGCCTCCGGGGGCTCTGGAGGCTTGGGGGGAGCCACCGGGGGTTTCTGCGGCTCTTTCTGCGGCGGCTTCTTCTCCGGCGGGAGCTCGGCCTTTGGCGGCGGGGCGGGCGTGGGTATCCTGACGCCAGTCGGTGCCGGGCTCTTGGCCGTGGTGACCGGACGACTCCGGACCCAAAGGACCACCAGGCCGCCCGCCAGGAGCATCGCCAGCCCTAGCCTGGATTCCCACGGCCTGCCGCCAAACTAACACCACGGGGGTCACCCGAGGCAGAGCCGCAACCTGCGGCCGGCGAGCCAGGGCAGTGGCGTTGCGGTCTCGGCGAGTCCGGCGGCGACCAGCATGGGGTTGTGC
>CAILKC010000622.1 GCA_903834675.1 uncultured Victivallales bacterium
GTGCGTCGCCACAATGATAGCGTCAATGCTGGCTTTGTGGACGGGCACGGCGACCGGCTCGCCTCTGCCACACCCAGCTTGTTCACGCGTGCCTCCGACCCGAACTGACCTCAGAACCCCCGACGGGTCCTGCGGACGGCGGCTACCGCGAACCCGGCCCCGGCGGGTCCTTGGCATCGCGGGCTCCAGGGTTAGACGCGGTTCCCTTCCGGTCCGCCCGGAACGTGGCGGACCGCCTGGAGGTCGGCGGTCCGCACCGGCTCTGCCGGGGCTTCCGCCGTATCGGGTCTTGCCGACGGCGGCTACCGCGAACCCGGCCCCGGCGGGTCCTTGGCAGCGCGGGCTTCAGGCAACCACGTCGAGGATAGCGGCGATTTCTTCGCCGTTTCTCACGCCTCACCCCTCTTGGCGCGCCGGTTCAGCAGGCCGTAGATCAGGGTGATCTTGCGCATGGTGAGGTAATGCAGCCAGACGTGCGGCCACTTGCCGTAGCGGGCCGCGATGGCCAATTCTTCGCGGAATTGTTGGGGGTAGCAGTTCTCACTAATGGAGCTGGGGTGGCGCCGGAAGCGGGCGAGGTAGCGACGGATCACGACCGGCCTGGAGCGCGCGCCCATCTTCAGCCACAACTCATAGTCGAAACAGGCTTTCTGCGAGCCCTGAATGCCGCCGATCTCATTCCAGAGTTCATGCGTCCAGAAGGTGGCTGGCTGGTTGATGTAGTTCTCGGTCAGCAGGAGGTTGCGGCTGTAGACCAACCCCAGCAGGTTCTTGTAGCCGGTGATGGCTTTGCGGATCGTCTGGCCGTTCTCGTCGACGATGCAACAGCGGCCGTAGCACCAGGAGCGGCGGGGGTGTGCGGCCATGGCCGTCACGACCGTTTGCAGCGCTCCCGGCTCCAGGAGGTCGTCCGCGTTCAGCCAGCCGCAGATCGTGCCGGTGGCCTGCTGCATGCCGGTGTTGATGGCCTGCCGTGGCGAGCCATCCCGGGCCGAGCAGATCAGGCAACGGTCCTGGTAGGCCTTCAGGAGATCGAGGGTCCCGTCCGTGGAACCGCCGTCGCGGATGATGTACTCCAGCTCGAAATCGCCCTCCTGGCAGAGGACGCTCTCGACGGTCTCGCGGAGGAACCGCGCGCCATTCAGGACGGGCGTCACCACCGAGACCTTCACTGGTTTTTGGTCTTGCATGTAACGACTCACGATCCAGGGGGCAGCACCAGCAGTTCGGCGATGGCCGCCGTGAGCCGCGCGGCGCTGTCGGCGGGTGAGAGGGTTGCCGTGTCGAGGACAAGCGCGGGTTCTTCGGGTGGCTCGTAGGGCGCCGAGATGCCGGTGAACTGCGGGATTTGGCCGGCCCGGGCTTTCCGGTACAGACCCTTAGGATCGCGTGACTCGCACACCGCCAGCGCCGTGTTGACATGGATCTCGAAGAAGCGTTCGCTGCCGACGATGGCGCGAGCTTGCGCCCGGTCCTCACGGTAGGGGGAGATGAAGGCGGTGATGACGATAACCCCGGCCTCGTTGAAGAGTCGGGCGACCTCGGCGATGCGCCGGATGTTCTCGGTGCGGTCTGTGGCGCTGAAGCCCAGGTCGCGGTTCAGGCCGTGCCGAAGGTTATCACCGTCGAGGACGTAGCACAGGTGGCCAGCCACGATGAGTTGCCGCTCCAGTTCGCGGGCGATGGTACTCTTGCCGGAGCCGCTCAGTCCGGTGAGCCAGACCGTGCCGCCGCGCTGGCGCAGCAGTGCCTGACGCTGAGCCGGGGGGACCAGCGAGTCTTCCTGGCTGATATTCTGGCTCACGGGCTGGCCGGCTTCGGCTTGGCGCCCGCGTTCGACGGCACGGTCGAGGATCATGCCGGCGGCGACGGTGATATTACTGAGGCGGTCGATGAGGATGAAGGCCCCGGTCTGACGGTTACGGTTGTAGGGGTCGAAGGCGAGGGGCCGGTGCAAGGTCATATGCACCCGGGCGATGTCGTTGAGTTGCAGCGTCGGCCCGCTCTCATCCGGGGGCAGCTTGCGCATGGTGTTGACATCGACGCGGTAACGGATCTGGTTGAGGGCGCCGGGCAGGGTGTTGGTCGTGTGTTTGATCAGGAAGGCAGCGCCCTCGCGCACCGGCGTCTCGCTCATCCACACCAGCATCGCCTCAAACTCCGTGCCGCTGCGGGGAACGTTGTTGGCATGCACCAGCATGTCACCGCGGGAGAGGTCGATCTCGTCGGCCAGGGTGACGGCCACCGCCATCGGAGGAAAAGCCCGTTCCAGGGGGCCCTCGAAATCGAGGATGGAGGTCACCCGCGACAGTCGTTTCGAGGGCAGTGCCATGACCTCGTCTCCGACCCGGATGACGCCCGAGGCGACGGTGCCGGCAAAGCCGCGGAAATCCAGATTGGGCCGGATCACGAGCTGCACCGGAAAGCGCAGGTCGATGAGATTGCGGTCGGTGACGAGGTTGACGTTTTCGAGGTGGTGCAGCAGCGTCGGACCCTGATACCAAGGCATCTGGACGCTGGCATTGACGACGTTGTCGCCGTGGAGGGCGCTCATGGGCAGGAAGTGGATATCGCTGAATTCCAGGCGCGCGACGACGTCGTTGTACTCGCGCCGGATCTGCTCGAACACCGCCGCCGACCAGCCCACCAAGTCCATCTTGTTGACCGCGACGACCACATGCCGGATGCCGAGAAGAGAGACGATAAAGCTGTGCCGTTTGGTCTGGACCGTGACGCCGTTGCGGGCGTCGATGAGCACGATGGCCAGGTCACAGTTCGAGGCGCCGGTCGCCATGTTGCGGGTGTACTGCTCGTGGCCGGGGGTATCGGCGATGATGAACTTACGCTTGCTGGTGGAGAAGTAGCGGTAGGCCACATCGATGGTGATGCCCTGTTCGCGTTCGGCCTTGAGTCCATCGGTGAGCAGGGCGGGATCGAAGTCGGTGCCCGTGGTGCCATGCACGAGGGAGTCCTTCATGACGGCGGCAAGCTGGTCCTCGTAGATCATCTTGGTGTCGAAGAGGAGACGGCCGATGAGAGTGGACTTGCCGTCGTCGACGCTGCCGCAGGTGAGGAAGCGCAGCAGGTCCTTTTCCTCATGCTGGCGCAGGTAGGCGTCGACGTCCTGCTCGATGAGCTGGGCGTCGGGTACGGTCATCCGCGGCCGGGCCGCGCTGGGTGCGTCGTGTGCCATCGTCTACCCTCTCCGCGACCACAGGCCGGAGGCGCTGGTCGCCCCGCCGGACCTCAGAAGTAGCCGTCCTTCTTCTTCTCCTCCATCGACGCCGCGCCGTCGAAGTCGATGACCCGACCCTGGCGTTCCGAGGTAGTGGCCAGCAGCATCTCCTGCACGATCTGCGACAGCGTCTCGGCGGCGGACTCGATGGCCCCGGTCAGCGGGTAACAGCCCAGGGTGCGGAAGCGTACCTGCCGCAGTTGCGGTCGTTCGCCGGGGCGTAGCGGCAGCCGTTCGTCGTCCACCAGGATCAGCACGCCGTCGCGTTCGACGACCGGACGTTCTTTGGCGAAGTACAGCGGCACGATAGGGATGTGCTCGCGCTGGATGTACAGCCACACATCCAGCTCGGTCCAGTTGGAGAGCGGGAAGACGCGGATGCTCTCGCCCTTCCTGATCTTGGTGTTGTACAGGTTCCACAGTTCCGGACGCTGGTTCTTTGGGTCCCACTGGTGGAAGCGGTTGCGGAAGCTGAAGACGCGCTCCTTGGCACGCGACTTCTCCTCGTCGCGCCGGGCGCCGCCAAAAGCGGCATCGAAGCCGTAGTGATCCAGGGCCTGCTTGAGGGCCTCGGTCTTCATGATCTGAGTGTGCTTCTCGCTGCCGTGGTCGATGGGGTTGATGTTCTGGGCGACGCCCTCCGGGTTGCACCAGACCAGGAGACGGAAGCCGACCTCGCGCGCCATGCGGTCGCGGAACTCGATCATTTCGCGGAACTTCCAGCGCGTGTCGATGTGCATAAGAGGGAAGGGGATCGGTCCCGGGCCGAAAGCCTTCTGGGCCAGGCGCAGCATGACCGACGAATCTTTGCCGATGGAGTAGAGCATCACCGGATTGGCGAACTCCGCCGCCACTTCGCGGATAATGTGGATGCTCTCGGCTTCGAGCTGTTTCAGGTGTGACAGGCTGTAGCGTTCCATGGTCCCCATCAGCCCGGTCCGGGTGCTGGCTGCCAGCCGTGGCGGCAGGCGACAAAATACGGGTTGAGCAAGTTCGGCTTGTTGTAGCGCAGGGGGGTGCCGGCCGGGTATTCGCTGACGAGGCCACCCGCGCCCTCGACCACGGCCTGGGCCGCCGCGGTATCCCACTCCATGGTGGGCCCCAGGCGCGGATAGAGGTCGGCGCTGCCGTCCGCCACCAGGCAGAGCTTCAGGGAACTGCCAATGGAAACGAGCGACACGCGGCCAGGCTCAGCGGCCAAGCGCTCGATGAGGGCCCGGGTCTCGTCGTTCTCATGGGAGCGCGAGGCGACCACGCGCACATCTCCGGCTGGCCGTGCGACGGGGCGCGGTAACGCTTCCCAGCCGGCGGCGGCGGGCGCGGCGCTGCCAGCGATCAGCTCGGCACGTGAGCCATAGTGCTGTCCTTCGACGGCTCGGAAGGCCCCCAGGTCGCGCCCGCCGACGTAGAGGGTCTTCAGTACCGGCGCCAGGACCACCCCCAGGATCACTCGGCCGTCCTCGATCAGGGCAAGGTTGACCGTGAACTCGCCATTGCGTTTGAGGAACTCTTTGGTGCCGTCGAGCGGATCGACCAGCCAGAAGCGGCTCCAGGCCGAACGTTCGGCATAGGGGATACTGCGGCTTTCCTCGGACAAGACGGGGAGCGCGTCGGTGGATTGCTGCAGCGCCGCCAGGATCAGCCGGTGCGAGGCGGAGTCTGCCGCGGTGAGCGGCGAACGGTCATCCTTGTACTCGACCAGCACGGGCTCGCCATACAGACGTAGAATGGCCTGAGCCGCATCGTAGGCGGCGGCCACAGCTTGGCTGAGCAACGGCGGCATGAGGGCAGGCCGACACCTTTCCAGAGTCTCTTGAACAGAGTCCCCAAACTAGCTATGTTGCGGGCGCTAATGTAGGCTCGGACCGGTGCCCCTGCAACCGGCCAAGAACCCGGCGGAACAAGGCCTCGGAAGCGCCAAAAAAGCGATCTGTGCAATAAGGAAGTCTGTCTGGAGCGCTGAAGGCGCGCCGCAATACCAGCCCAAGGCAACGCCCTGGGAATAGGACGGTTATAGGTTTGAGCCCTGTAGGGGCGAGCTATCTGCCCTACATTTACGCCGACGTCGCATGGTCCGCCCCTTCAGGGCTCAATCTTCGCTGTGGACGGGTACCCAGGGCGTTGCCCTGGGCGCCCGAAACGCCCCTTTGGGGCTGAATACCTCGGCCCATCCTTATTGCACAGGTTGCAAAAAAGGGCGACTGGGCAATAGGGGGGCGCTGAATACCTCGGCCCATCCCCATGGCAGAGGTCGAGCTTTGTCACGGTTGATTGCATGATGCCACTCCCACTTCAGGCACCGGAGCAGTTCCGCTGGCACTTCGCGCCGACGGCGTCGGAGGCGCTGCGCCAGTTCCTGACCGAGGGGCGCTGGGCGGTTGCCGCGGAGGTGCTGAAGCAGAACCGTCGGCGCACGGTCTACCGCGTGCCCGGCCCGCTGGGGCTGATCATCAAGCACGACCGGCCGCCACGTTTCGTCGACTGGGTCAAGGCCGCCTGGCGGCATCCCGGGCAGCGGGAGTACGAGGCGGGAATGTTGGCGCTGGAACGGGGACTGCCCGCGCCGCCGCCAGTAGGGTTCGCCCGGCGGGGCGCCGAGACGCTTTTCGCGGCGGTCGAACTGGCCGGTTGCGAGGATCTTCGGCAGGCGTGGCGGCGGGCGCAGGCAGACCGTGTCTGGCGCGGGCGGTTACTGTCCGCGCTGGCCGTCTTTGCCCGCACTTTTGTGGCCGCACGGGTAAGGCATCCCGACCTGCATTCGGGCAATCTACTGGTGCGTGACCAAGGCGGGGCGGTGGAGTGTTTCCTGATTGATCTGGTAGGCGCCCGGCCGTTGCCTGCCGGGGCCCGGTTCGCCCCGTGGGAGGCGCTGGGCTGGATCACGCAGTTGGCGCCGTCCATCGAGCTGCGGGAAGTCTGCCGGCTGCTGGCGGCCGGCGGAGAGTTACCGGGGGCTGCCGAGCCCCTGGCGCTCTGGTGGGCGTTTCTGCGCCGCGCCGGACACGATACGGCCCGGCGCTGGCCCGGCCGGCGGGCTCGACTGCTGCGGTCCAGCAGCCTGTGCGAGGCCGTGGCCGCCGCCGAAGGGCGCTGGCGGCTGTCGCCGCCTTTTCCCCTCCAGACGGCACAGGAGGCGTTGCGTCTGCACGAAGCGAACGTCGCGGCAGAGCGCCTGTTGAAGCGCGACCGCAAGCGGCGCCTCTCGCGGGTGTTGGTTGATGGGCGTCCTTTCGTGGTCAAGGAATTTCTGGCGCCGGGATGGGGGGTGTGGCGGGCTGACCGCCGCAGTTGGTTGAACCACTACCGCCTCGGCCCGGAGGTTTTTCGCGTCTGCCGCTGCCATGCTTGGTTGCAGGGGCGGCGCCGGGGCGTCTTGATCCTCGAAGACGTGGGTGCGAGCAACCTCCACGAGGCGGCGCGCACGGCGGATGCGGCAAGCCGCCGGAACCTGCTGGCGGCAGCCGTGCGACTGATCGCGGCCTTGCACACGGCGGGCACCGTCCCGCGGGACATGAAGGCCACCAACATCGTCGCCTGTGCTCCTGGTGCGGCGCGTGGCCCAGTCTGCCTGGTCGATGCCGATGCGATACGCTTTGACGTCGAGGTGAGCCTGGCTGACCGCGCTGACAACCTCCGGCAGTTCCTGGAGAATCTGCCCGCGGAGGTCACCCTCCGGGAGAGACTGCGGGTAGGGGTCGTCTACCGCCTGGCGGCGGGCGTGTGCCGGGCTGACCTGCGGCGGCTGCTGGGCTGTCTCAGCCCCTTGGCGCCAAGCTAGCCTTCGGGAGGAACTGCCGTGACCGGCGAACCCGGCAGGCCGTCGGCGGACGGGAGACCACTGGACGTCGCTTGCCTGAAGCTGGCTACGGCCCAGAAGCGGTTCAGGTCGTCAACCAGGGCGGAGACACGACAGAGCTCGCGGCCGGTACAACGCTTTTGGCAGAAATCCTGCCGAAATTCGGCGGCGACCCGGTCCGCGTGGTTCCTGGTGAAATCGGCCTCCGCTACGTGGTGCCCGACATCATACCCGGCCCTCTGGCTGAGATACCATTTGTTCTCGTCGATACAGCGCCGCAAGAGCTCAACCTGCGCTTGTGCGAACTGGACCCAGAAAAGGCAAGCGTCCTGGTGTTCGCTCATCAACGGCCTCACCTTGCGCAAGCTGCACCCAAAGCGCCAAGCCGGGAGAATCAGGGAGACCCGGGAAGGCATTACCGGGCTTCATTCTACGGGCGCAACCAGCGTTTTCAACTCCGAAAACAGGATAATCCCTGAGAAGCGGTGAAGAAATGCAGCCCCCCGCGAAAAAAGGCGACCTGTGCAATAAGGATGGGCCGTGGTATTCAGCCCCAAGGGGGCGTTTCGGGCGCCCAGGGCAACGCCCTGGGTACCCGTCCACAGCGAAGATTGAGCCCTGAAGGGGCGGACCATGCGACCTCGGTGCGAAGGTA
>CAILKC010000623.1 GCA_903834675.1 uncultured Victivallales bacterium
CTCGCTGCAGAGGGCGTCGACCCACGCATTCCCTGGCTCTACGGACTGAAGCTCGACTTCCGCTTCCGCTGAGGTCACAGTCCAAAGAACAGGCCCCGGAAAATGCTTGCCGCGGCGGACGAGGGGCGGAATGGGAAGCGCTTTGGGTCATACGAGGTTGCTGCAAGTCTCATACAAGCAAACCCCTACGGAGCTGACTTGCGCCCGCGGGCAGGCGTTGCACTTGTTCCGGCCGGTTCTACGGTATCTGACGGTTGCCAAGACCGGAAGACTCATGCGGCAGGGCGGAAGGCGAGCACTCCCGCGAGCCTTCTCAGGGTTCTGCAAGAGTCTCCGGGCGCTTCCACCGGTTCGCCCTTTGCGTCGGTTCCATACTGCACTGACCATTCGGTGCGAGGAAGCCCAAGCCGCAGGCAGACTTGGGCGACGCAGCCCGGACGGCCGTCAGGGTGGAGTTGGGGGGCTTGCCGACCGCACGGCAGAGTTGCGCCCCGGCTTGCAGCGCGCTTTCTGGGGTGAAAGACGGTTGCAGAGGCCGTTTCCGACCACCAAAGTGTACTCGCCTTTCTGAGCCGCCGCCGACTATCGGTGTTCGGCACCCAGCGCGCCGCGTTGCAGGGGCTCGGCGGCACCCACTACCTCTACCTCGTGTTCGAGGGGGGCGTCGGGATCTGCAACCTGGAGCGCTTGCGCTTCCCGGCTGGCGGGTAAGTCACGGGAGGCCCACAGGCGTACGCTGGGAAGGCAAGAACGCGGGATGAACGATGGAGAAGACAGCATGCAACGCCTGGCCTTGGTCGGATTGGCGATGGTCTGCTGCTTGTCAGCCCCGGCGGCGGTCGAGTTCTGCGTGGCCCCAACGGGCAAGGATGACGCCCCGGGGACACTGGAGCGCCCCTTTGCCACGGTGGAGCGCGCCCGCGATGCCATTCGCGCCCTGAAGAAAGCCGGGCCGCTTCAGGAAGCCGTGACGGTTCAGATACGCGGCGGGACCTACTTCCTAGGGGATACGCTGGTCTTCGATCCCGGGGATTCAGGGACCGAACAGGCCCCGGTCATCTACCAGGCATATCCCGGAGAGGAACCGCTGCTCAGCGGTGGCGTGACGATTTCCGGGTGGCGAGAGGTGGCCGCAGGCCGGTGGGAGACGACACTGCCGGACGTGGCGGCAGGCACGTGGTGGTTCTCCCAGTTGTATGTCAACGATCAGCGCCGGCCGCGGGCCTTCCTCCCCAAGCAAGGGTACTACTACATCGAATCTGAGGCCCCGCCCACGCGACAGTACGCGCCGGAGGGGTGGCAAAAGCCGGGCTCCGACCGGTTTGTCTATCGGGAGGGCGATATCCGCTCCGACTGGCACAACCTGGGCGATGTGGAGATCATGACCTTCCACTTCTGGACCATGGATCGCATCCAGGTCAGGGAGGTGGACCCGGCCAAGAGAGTGGTGACTCTGCGGGGACCGACCCACAGTCAGGAGCAGGCGCCCTTGGACTACAACACCTGGTACCGGGTGGAGAACGTGAAGGAGGCCCTGACCGAACCAGGGGAGTGGTACCTGGATCGCAAGACCGGGGTCCTGACGTACCTCGCCAAGCCCGGGGAGGACCCCGCGCGGGCCACGATCATCGCCCCCCGCCTGTCGCGCCTGGTCACCTTCCAGGGCGACCTCGCGGGGGGGACGTTCGTGGACCACATCATCCTGCGCGGTCTGACTCTGGCGCACTCCTCCTGGAACATGCCGGCCAGCGGATACACGGGCTACTGGCAGGCTGATGCCGGCTTCAAGAGCGCTGGGCCGGGCTTGGATGGCGCCGTCACTGGCATCAATGCGCGTCATTGCGCCCTGGAGTCCTGCGTTGTTCGCCATACGGGCGCATACGCCGTGCAGTTCTCCGACGGCTGCAAGTTTGACCGGATCGAGTCGTGCGAACTGGTCGATCTGGGCGGCGGCGGTGTGAAGGTCGGCCCCTTCGAGAGCGACGACGCGCGAAAGAGCGCTGAGGGCTGCACCATTCGTGACACCTTGATCGCTCACGGCGGCCGGGTGCATCCGGCCAGCGTTGGCGTCTGGATCGGTCATGCCGACAGAAATACCGTGGAGCACAATCACATCGCCGACTTCTATTACTCCGCAATGTCGATCGGCTGGAGCTGGGGGCACGACAAGAGCGCTGACCGCAACCTGATCGCCGACAACCTGATTGAGAACATCGGGCAGGGCGTGCTCAGCGACATGGGCGGCATCTACCTGCTTGGCCATGCGCCCGGCACGGTGGTGCGCGGGAACACCATTCACGACGTCAGCCGGGCGCGCTACGGCGGCTTCGGCATCTATCTCGACGCCTGTAGCGCCTTGGTCACGGTCGAGAACAACCTGGTGTACCGGACCGAAGACGCCGGCCTGAACCAAAACTTCGGTCACGACAACACGATACGGAACAATGTCTTTGCCTATGGGCAGCGTGGCCTACTCAGGTTCGGCGACCTGAAGAATGGCGCTACTACGTTGGAGGGGAACATTTTCCTCTTGCGCCAGGGCCACAGATTAGTGCTGCACCAGGCGCCAGCCGACGACAAGAACGTCTACAAGCGGAACGTCTACTGGGCGGAAAAGGGCCAAGACGACCTGACGTTCCCCGGCCGGGTCAAGCTCGAGCAATGGCGGCTGCGCGAGCCTGATGCGCTCGTGGCCGATCCGCAGTTCGTGAACCCGTCGCAGGGTGATTTCCAGCTCAATCCCCAGTCGCCGGCGATCGCCCATGGCTTCGTCCCCTGCGACTTCAGCAAGGCCGGACGGCTGGCCAAGGCGAACCGCACGGCAGGACTGTCGGCCGTCGCGCGTGTCTTTCCTCCTGCCCCGCCGCCGCAGGAGTCCAAGGCCATTGACGAGGGGTTCGAGGCTCTTGCGGCCGGGCAGGCATGGATCGCACCGTCGCCGTGGAAGGTCTATGTCGCTCCGGGCTCTGCTCAGAGCATTACCGTGACCGACGAAACGGCGGCTGGGGGACGTCTGAGTCTGAAGTTCGTGGATACGCCGGAGGGCCTAGCGTGGGTGCCCCACGTCTGCACGTACACACTACATCATGAGAGCGGTGTCATCCGCAGCAGCTTCGATCTGCGGGTGGAACCCGGGGCGCACATGGTCTGGGAATGGCGCGACTGGGCGGGTGAGCTACTCACCGGCCCGCGGTTGGAAGTGCAGCCGGATGGCACGCTGATGGCTGGAGAGACCAAGCTGACCACCTTGCCGCACAGCCAATGGACTCGACTTGAGATCGTCTGTGGGCTCGGCCCGCAGGCCACCGGAAGTTATTCGGTGGCGGTGACGCTTCCCCGTGCGAACGAACCCCTGCGGTTTGAGGCGCTGAAGTTCCCGGCCGGTTTCCAGGTGCTAACCTGGGCCGGCTTCATTTCCGTGAGCGAGGCCCCTGCCGTGTACTACATCGACAACCTGCGACTGGCGAAGGACCCGAAGTGAACGGAGGAGAAGACAGTATGCAACGCCTGGCCTTGGTCGGATTGGCGATGATCTGCTGCTGGTCAGCCCCGGCGGCGCTCGAGTTCTGCGTGGCCCCAACGGGGAAGGACGGTGCCCCGGGCACGCTGGAGCGGCCCTTCGCCACCGTGGAGCGCGCCCGGAATGCGCTTCGCGAACTGCGGGCAGCGGGTAAACTCACTGGCCCGGCCACCGTCTTCCTGCGTGGTGGGGTGTACGCACTCCCGCAGACGCTGAAACTCGAGGCCCTGGACTCGGGTACGGCTGAATCCCCGGTGGTCTTTCGCGCCTACGGTGACGAAAAGCCCGTGCTGAGCGGCGGCAAGGCCATCACGGGGTTCGCGCCGGGCGAGGGGAAGATCCTGAAGACGGACCTGGCGGTGCAGGGACTCAAGGGCGTGAGCTTCAAGCAGCTCTTCCTGGGCGGCCAGCGGATGGTGCTGGCGCGGTATCCCAACCTCGACCCGGCGAACCCGATCACCGGCGGCTGGGCCTACGTGGATCTCAAGGCGCCGGCAGTGGGCACAGGCTTTGCCACCTCCCCGACCGGCAAACGGATACTGTACTACCGTGAGGCCGATGCCCGGCAGTGGCGCGACCCGGCCCAGGGGCGCATCTGCATCTTCCCCAGCTTCGAGTGGTGGAACGACTTCAGAGTGATCGAGTCCGTAGACCCGGCCCAGCGCACGATCACCCTGACCAAGGACTGCTCGTACCGGATCAGCCCCGACGACCGCTACTACGTCATGGGCCTGCGCGAGGAACTGGATGCCCCCGGTGAGTGGTGGCTGGACGAGAAGGAGAGCGTGCTGTGGTTCTGGCCGCCGAAGCCGCTCGAGGGGGAGACGGTCTGCGTGCCGGTGCTGCAAACGATCCTGCAGCTTGAGGGCACGCGCCACGTGACCGTGCAGGGGCTGGGGTTCGAGGTCTGCGACGGTACTGCCGTGCAGATGACCAACCCGGAGAACTGCCTGCTGGCCGCCTGTACCATCCGCAACGTGGGCGAGTACAACGGCTCGGGTGTGGCCGTGTCCGGCGGCAGGAACAGCGGCGTGGTCGGCTGCGACATCAGCGAGACCGGCCGGGATGGAATTAGCCTGTATGGGGGTGACCTCATCACCCGTACTCCCGCCGGCAACTACGCCGAGAACAACCACATCTGGCACCCCGGCGTCTTGTACAAGCAGGGCTCCGGGATTGCCGTCGGTGGCGTGGGCAACCGCGTCTCGCGCAACACCATTCACGACACACCGCGTTACGCGATCGGGCTTGGGGGATGCGACAACGTCATCGAGCTGAACCACGTCCACCACACGTGCCAGGAGACCACAGACTGTGCCGCGATCAATGGCGGGGCCACGGACTGGCGGCAAATGCAGGGCCTGGTCATCCGCCACAACTTCGTCCACGATGTCATCGGCCGCGGGCGGGTCAACGGGGAGTGGCGGGCGCCGCACTTCGCCTTTGGCATCTACCTGGACTGGAGCACCAGCGGCAGCCACACCTACGGCAATATCGTGGCCCGCGTGCCACGAGGCGGCATCTTCCTGCACGACGGCCGTGACAACCTGTTCGAGAACAATATCATCGTGGACTGCGGCGAGTCGCAGATCGACTTCTCCGGTTGGACCGTGGACCACTTCTTCTGGAAGCGGGGCCTGGAGGTGTTCGGCTGGGCCAAGCAGTACGA
>CAILKC010000624.1 GCA_903834675.1 uncultured Victivallales bacterium
CCTGCGTTGTCGTTTCCTGTCCCGACTGCATGGCATAGAGCGTCTGCGGCAGTTCGGGGAACTTCAGGATCATCCGGGTGCCAGGCTTCAAGTCGGGCGCGGGCTTTGAGTCAGCGTCGGCGTGCAACGCGGCCAGCGGCGCGAACAGCAGGGCGGCGAGAGCCGAGCGAAGCGAACCGTAGCGAAGCTGAGATAGCCGACGACGCTGATCACAAAGAGGTCGGCAAACAGCCTGCCAAGATGATTTCAAAAAGTCGCGGGCAACGGCAACGGTGGGTTTCATGGGTGTGTGCTCATTTGAAATCCGTTCGGCCAACCACTTTCCGATCCTTCACCGCGCCCGCATCGTGGGGAATGGGGCTGGGATCGTGCCAGCGTTCGCGCGGCGCGGGTGCTTTCGTGTCGAGCCATTGGCCGAGGCGCATTCGCAGTGAGGTGACAGAGCGATGCGCTTCGGGCCCGAAGGCCGACTTGCCGGCGTCGTCGTCATTCTTCTTTACCGTCATTGCGTGCAGTCCCGGCTCGCTCAGCACGGCGGCGGCAACGCTTTCGCGCGACTCGCCGGAGAGTGCCGTGAACATCGTCAGATATTCAACGAGCTGCTGCCCGGCGCGGAAGGTCTTCAATCGCAGGCTCGGCAACGGGCCTTCGGCGGTCGGATAGAACAGCGAGAGTTCATCCGCCTTCTGCCATGACGTGTCGTTGCCGATGGTCTGCCAGGGCAGGACGCCATCGGCTCCAAGCGCCCATGCCTCGACGCACCACGCGGCGTTGATGACGTTCGGAGAGCCGATGGCGTTCGCGCTGCCATACATGTAGATCAAGTCGCCGTGACGGCGGGCTCGTTGCATCACGCTTTCGCCGTAGGTTCGCAGCGAACCGCTGATGACTTCCACGTTGACAACACCATCGAGCAGATCGCGCTGCCATTGCGGACGCGAGATGTCCGTGCGATAGACCAGACGCGAGCCGGAATCGGCCCCGACGCCCTTCCAGAACTCGATGCCGAAGCGGCGCAGTGCCCAGAAGTCTTGCGTGTTGCCCGGTTCGTCGAGAAGCCACGCCGCCGACCCTTTGTTCCAGCCGGCCTTTTTGCGGGAGACTTTGTTGTTGAGATAAAACTCGAACATGGGTTCCGACCAGCCCCTTTCCCGGATGTGCCGCGCGATGTGTGACACCGCATCACGGAACTGCTGCCAGTAGGCATCGTCGTAAGCGGACTCGATCCAGTAGCCGCCTTTGAAATGCGCCTCGTGATCCATCGGCCAATTCTCATTGAGCATGAGGTAAAAGGACTCAATGGGCACGGCTGCCCGCGGCAGATCGTTGAAGGCAGATCCGTCGAGCAGCGGGCCATACTCCGCGTCCCATTCCGTCCAATCCCAGGTCCCGTCGGATTTGATCTTCGGACCAGCATCAATCCTGCCCGTCCCGTGGTAAGGCAGCACGTTCAAGGTCGTGCGGTGCTCCTGCGCGAGGCGATAGTAGTCGCGTTTGTGACCGGGCAGCCCATAGGCATTCATTTGTGGAATGAAGGAAAGGTGATCGGCCAGCGTGAAGTTCCAGACCGTGAGCGAACAGGGCATCGACTGCGCTCCGACCGTAAGTCTGCCCGTGATGCGTCCAGCCTTTGCGTCCTTCGGAACGTAAAGTTCGATGCAGGTAGGCCCTTCAGCGCTGCCAGGTTTCAAAGGATCAGCGTGGCCTTCGACGAGAGGCATCGTGAACGTCTTTGTCTTCACTTGCGCGAGTTCGATGCTCGCCTGCGCCGCCACCGTGAAGGATATCGCCTCTCCTTTCGCCGCGCAAAAATCAAGGGCCCGCAATGGCTCGCCAAACTCATCACGGCAATCCATGGGGAGCGTCCCCGCAAAGGCAGCTTCGCGCAGCGGTGGAAGCCGCGCGGGCATTGTGGCTGCGGTCTTAGCGCCTGTCGGTGCGGGGCTTTCAGATCCCCCCTCTTCCAGCCAGAGCAGAAAATAGGGTCGCGTGCTCCGTTTGTCGTCCCTGCTGGAGACGTAACGATTCAGGAACGGACGATAGGTAAAGGCGTTGCCGTCGCGACTGTATTCGCTGCCCACATCATCCATCACCGCAAAGCCGAAACAGCGGCCCTCCACGCGCGCCTGCACCACCGCAGGGTCAACCGCGATAATCTGCCAGCGATCCGCATCGCGCGGCGTGGCGTCGGCGAAGCTCCAAATGGACCCCCTCTCGCTATTGATCACAGCCGTGATGTCGGGCTGGTTTCCGCCCCAGCGCTTTTCCCCGGTCTGCGCCCAGGCGAACGAACTTGCACCTGCCGTTTTCGCCGGCTTGGCTGCAGCGCCTTCGACCCACTCGTCAGAGATCGTGGAAACCGTCATGCGCCCCAGCGCCACATCACCCTCTCCATGAAGATGAAGCTCTGCTTTGGCCACGCGTTTACCCCTAAGAGTGGCGCAGTTGATGTCCAGCAAAGAAAACTCCTGCACGCCTTTGAACTTCAGCTTCGGAGACGCACCGCTGCTGCCCTCCACTTCACCTGGATAGGATGAGATGGAGGTGTCGCGGGAGATTTCGATGCGTATCGGTTCGGCGGCACACAGCGCGGCCAGCGGCGCGAGCAGCAGGGCGGCGAGGAGTGTGGGTTTCGTGATCATGGAAAGGTGAGAGGTTCCTTGCCGGTGGAGCCATGATCCATCCCCAGTTTGCTCTTGACGAGGTCCTTCAGCGCCGCGCCGCCGGTGGTGAGTTTCCGCGCGAGGACGTCCTCCTCGCGGAAGCGGGCGAAGAGGATCTCGGCGTCGCTCGCCCGGTTGCGGTCGTAGTGGACATAGATGTCGCCGTTCGGGGCCTGGGCGATGTCGGGGTAGGAGACGCCGGCGCGTTCGTCGAGCAACAGGTGGAAGGGCCAGCTCTTGCCGTCGTCGGTGGAGAGGAAGGCGGTGAGCTCCTTGCGCACTCCCCAGTCCCCGGGCCCCTTCCAGCTCGGCTGCGTGACCCTGTCCTGGCCATGCTTGATGAGCAGGAGGTTGCCCGACTGGAGGCGGCGGAACACGGCTTTGCTGTTGACATGCGGGAAGGCGGTGGACTGGGGCTGCCAGGTCTTGCCGCCGTCGGCGGAGAGACTCTGAGCGATCTCCTTCATGCAGCGGGAGAGCATCCAGAGCCGACCATCGTCGAGTTCGACGACGCTGTGCTCGTTGAAGCAACTGTCGTTGAAGATGATGCCGCCGCGATACCGCCAGTGGCCGCCTTCGTCGTCGGAGACGAAGACGTTGGCGCCACGCACCGCATCCAGTTCATGGTAGCAGTCCGCAAAGGGCTTGTCGATGTGCCAGCGCTCCCAGAGCGACACGGGCAGGATCCACTCGCCGTTCCTGCGGACGATGGGCTTGTTCAACGACGCGCCGAAGCCGATGTAAACTGGTTTGGTCCATTGGGGGTTCTCCGCGTCGGGATCATCGCAACGGACATGCCAGTTGCTGCAACTGCCGTCGAACATGCCCAGGGACTGGTGGAAGAACAGCCAGAGCCGCCCCTTCGGATCACACCAGAAGGAACCCAGCCGCGTGCCCATCTTCAGTCCGTGCGCCTGCGGATCGATCACGAACACCGGATCACGCCATGACCGGCCCTGATCGTCGCTGTAGCTCGCCAGCAGATACGCATCCGGGCCGTCCTGGCCACCCGCCCAGCAGGTCCACACGCGCCCGCCCGGCGTGACCTCCATGCTTGCGGCCATCGCAAAGGGCAGGCACTTCTGCGCATAGGCCGGAAACGGATCGAAGATCAGCGTCGGCGTGACGTGAATGGAGTTGAGCAACTCCTGCGTGACTTCACTCGCAGGCTTTGCCGATCCGTCGGCGGCCGGTGCCGCGCCCAACGGCGTGAGCAGCAACTCAGCGACGAGTGTGAGCGTGTGCGCCATGGTTCCTGTCCTCCTGAAGGACACGCTCAATCTAGCCATCCTACCTGCTGTGTGGCAGGAAGTGTGCGGAGAAACGGCGCTGGACGCTATCGCCGCAGGGGGCCCCATGCCGGTCGGTCGTCTGGTCCAACGTATCGGTGATGCGCAGTTCGAACAGGGCCGCCACCGAGCCGGGCGGGACCGTCAGGCGCCAGGCCTGCCAGGCGCAGGGATAGGTCCTGGCGCCGAGCACGGGCGTCACGGGGACGGACGAGCCCGCAACCGTCGCCGAAGCGGTCAGGAAGGCGCCGGTGTTCACCGCCTCGAACGGCTGACCGTCCGCCTGGTGCAGTCCGACCGCGACCACCAGGGCGCCGCCGGCCACGGTGGCGGGGACTTCGCCGCATACCGTCCAGGCCGTCGGCGCCGTACTCTCTTTCTCCGCTGTGACCGCGACCGTCCGGCTCGGTTCGGCAAAGCCTGTCGGTACCGGTTCCCGCGGGAACGTGCGTGCGAGCGACGGCGCCTCGCTCCGCGGCACCGCCTCCAGGAGCACGACCTGGAACGGCCGCAGCGCCATGGCGGTCCGCGGGCCGAAGGCGTCGGGGCCGCCCGTCAGGCGCGCGGGGTCGGGGTACCAGCGGTACAGGTCCCAGAGCCGGTCGTCGGGCAGCCCCCACGCCGGGCCGAGCTCGAGCGTTACTACCTGGTCGGCCCAGGTTGCATTGTTGATCGCCAAGAAGGCGCGGCGGCCATCGGCACAGCAGTAGCCGTACGGGTCGTTGGCCTGGGGGCTACCGAGGACGAAGCGGGGATTGCCAAAGCATGCCGGGTGCGCCTTGAGCAAGGCGAGGAAGTCGGCCAGTTGCGACCACTCGGGCGGCGACAGCCAGCCCTCGTCGGCCCAGACCTGCGCCAGCAGGCTGCCGCGGCAGAGGTCCATGACCAGGCCCTCCTGCCAGCGCTCCTTGCCGATTTGGCTGTTCCACCACCAACTCGACAGCCATACGCCCAGCGAGTCCTTGCCGAGCGCCGGGACGAAGCCGGCCACGCGCTGGCCTTGGTCCAGCTTCTGGGTCACGCTGTCGCGCAGGTAGGGCGCCGGTTGGTCGCTGGGGCTGGCCGCCTCCATGTCCAGCCCGGAGTCGAAAAGTGTGTCCGCGTGCAGCAGCCACCACGGCGACTTGTAGCCCCAGTAGAGCATCAGCAGCACGTCCGGGCACTCGGCGTCGAGCGCCCGGAAGAACTCGACCAGACCCTCGACGATGGCCTCGGTCGAGTAGAGCCCAGGCAGGTGGTCATGCTCCGGGTTGACGCAGATGCAGCTCGTGTTGTCGAACTTCAGCAGGCGGGCGCGGTGTTCGCGGATGTGATGCCGGAACGCCTCCAGATACGTCGAGCGGATAGGCTCCGTGGCGCGGCAGAACGCCTTGCGTTTCAGTTGCACCTGGTTCAGTGTTTCGGGCTGGCGCAGGTCGTAGTTCAGGCAGGCCTGGACCTCCGGCGACGGGTTACCGCCGATTGACCACGACGCCATCGACCCGTCGATCCACAGCCCGAGGTCCATCCCCAGGTCGTCCAGCTTCCTCCGGATCAGTTCGAGTCCGTGCGGGAAGCGCTCGGGGTCGCACTCCTTCAGCGTCCCCTTGCCGTCGACCCAGAAGTGTACGTTGCAGAGGTCGAACTGGCAGCCGGCCACCTTCCGGCTCTCGCCTAGGACTTCGAGGCTGCCGAGGGTGTAGGTCTCGCGGTTCATGAAGTCGCCCGAGGGCCAGGAGCCGAAGTTGTCGAACACGGCATACGGCCGGTCGTGACCCCGGAGGACGCGCCGCATCCGGCCGCGGAGGTGGGCGACAAACGCCGCCTGCGCGGCCCCGGCCGCGGCGACGCCGAGTACGGTCTCCATGCATGCAAACGTCGCACCGGCCGCGAGCCGGACGCCGGGATACTGGCGCAGGCGGACCCGCCCCGAACAGCCCTCCGCGACCCCTGCGGGGTGCGCCAGCGTCAGGAAGAACTCGTCCGCGACGCAGACAGGAAACCCGCGCTCCACGTGCGGGCTCCCGTCCGAGGGGAAATCGCGGGGCGCCGGTATCGAGTACGTGCCGCCGGCGGGCTTGTCGCCGACCACGGCCGCGCCGATGTCGTAGGAACCCAGCCGCACGTTCAGCAGGCGGTCCCACACCGCCGTGCCACAGTTCTCGATGGTGACGGACCGGCGCAGCACCGGCTCGGCCGCGGTCCAGCGATAGGTCACCGTGATCCGCGCGGCGGGCGCCGCCGCTTCGAGCGTGAACACGGCCTCCCCGGCCGGCGCCCCGGCGACGGTGGGCCGCCCCGTCACGCGCAGTTCGGGCGTGAGCAGAGGCTGGTCCGGCAGGCCGATGTCGAAGCCCACCTCCGGTCCCAGCCCCAGGTCGAGCGTCCGCCCGGTCAGCCGGTTCTCCCAGGCGACGGCGCGGAGGCCGTCGGCGGTGTCCAGCGTGAAGGCGAAGGCGGGCGACATCAGCTCTACACGCGTCACGCTCCGACGTACGGTCGTACTCCCGGGCGTTGAGTTCATCGCGTCGGTCTCCTGAGTTATCAGTGGATGAGTACTGGATTGGTTGCCCGGCGTCTGCAGCGCCGGGCCCGGGCGATGAAAAACAGATCGCCCTTGGGATTTTTGGAGAACGAGTAGTAAGTGAAACTCCCGGCAATGGCGTCGAAATGGCGATCGAATCCCTTCTCCGCCGATCGGGGAACCCGGGAAACCCAGTAACGCAGGCCATGATTGTGCATGTTGCCGAGGATGTGGAGCGACCCTTTCCAATCGACGGCCATGCTCCGTTCATTGTGTCCGTCGTCATCGAAGGTGTATCCGTCTTCAACCGCGACATCCGTCACCTTCCCCCGGGTGACGGAAACAATCCGGGGTCGCAGGTTCGGATCGACATAGACTCCGTAGGTCGTTTCCCCGTCGGTGACCACCGGGGAAGACCAACCGTCCGTATACCAATTAGCCCGGGCCTTTGCCGTGGCCAGAATCATTGCGGGTGCCTTAACCGACTGGCCCGGCGTGGAGTCGGCCGCGGCAACCTCGATGCTCGTCACGAAGACGAGTCCCGCGCCGATCTTCAATGCTTCGCGACAGGTGATGCTGTTGGTGTTAATGCTGCGTTTGTCCGTGCGTCAGTTCCAAGCTTCGGAAGTCATCGCGATGAGTTTCTCCAGCGACTGGAACTCTTTGCTGTGCGGGGATCTCGGCGGGGACGAGGAACTCTATGCGGGTGAGCTTCTGCGTGACCAAGCGCACTCGGGCTTCGGTGTCGGATTTCGACCCGTTGTGTCCAATGCGCAGGCGCGACCCGAGTGCCCCGGGACGGCGTTGCGCCTGATTCGACGCAGGTGTCCTCTGTCGACTATCGCCAGATCGGACGCATGCCGATACCGTAGCGAACCGCAAGATCCTCTTCTATCGCTTCGATCTCGGGGTCGGGGAGTGTGCGGTCATAGACGATGATCTCCGCGATGTCGCCTGAGTGATTGGCCTTGCCGCTCCAGAAGGGTATGGCCAAGTTACCCCCCGAGCCGAATTCGGGAACAACAGGCCGGTCGAGGTGGGTCCCGCCCGGGATTCCACCTGCCCGGGCAGATGCTGTTTTCACGCCGTCGTGCCGGTAAACGGTGATGGCGGGAAGCCCCGGCGCCAGCTTGCCCACTTCAACGGCTTGATCGAGGGTGTCGTAGCAGTACTGCCCGCGGGTCAGATAGAGACGAGGAATGCCGCCATTTCCATTGGCCGCGTTGCCGCAGATGCCGAAATCGCTGTCCATGGACTGGGTCACGAGAAACACGGTGAAAGCCTTACCCGCAAGATGGGCATTGGCAAAACCGGGGATCACCATCTGATGGGTCGCGCCATCAAAACGCACGCAGGATCTTCCATTCAGGCCTGTCCCGCTGAACCTTGGGGGAGTGGGGGTCTCACCGGAATACAACTTGCCGGCGGGAAGCATCGCTTCCGGGCCTGCCACCGCGGGCCAGCTCCGAACCGCGGTGCCGTCCGGCAGTTCGGCAGCCAGCGACTCTGCCCGGAGCCAGAGTTTGAGGGAATCTCGGAGGGCAGGGGCGTCAGGAGACAGCCGTGGCCGGGCGTCGCCGCGCTCGAAGCGGGCCAGGGCCGGGCGGCTCGCGGCGCCGTTCGGCCCAAAGGCAAGGGCCCGGACGGTCGTGGCGAGCGGCAGGCGCAAGGGCTGCGTATAGGGTTGTGAGCGTGTCGTGGGCTCGGTGTCGTCAAGGGTGTAGCGGATATGCGCCCCGGGCGTGGCGCAAGCGAGCCGGATCTCGAGAGTTCCGCCGAAACGAGTCTGTTCGTCACACCAGAGCCCGGGTTGCCACGGCGTTTCAGGGTTGTCGTTTCCCGGTTCCACCACGAGCATGCCCCAGGATGTCACGGCGGGCAACTCCACCATGGCCACGCGTCCGCCCGGGAGCTCGAGGCTGCGGACGAGAGACGAGGCGTCGCCTGTAACCGCAGCCTTCTCGTGGACGGCCGCGTCATAGGGCGGAGGCGTGAGGAAGCGCATCTTCAAAGAGCGTCCCCCAAAGAACCGCTGGGGATCCAAGGTCAGACGTACAGGGCCGCTTTCGCCTGCCTCGGTGGCGACCAGATGAACGACTACCGGCGCGTCGGGCTTGCCGGGAAGAGCACGGACCACTGCCAGCACAGACACCGGGCCATAGACCTGCAGAGGCATCGTGTCCGCGGCATACCGGGGGTCACGGATGCCCGGTCCCGCCACGTACGCCTCTTCGTATCCATCGAGGCGTGCCGCGTTGGCCCGAACAAACCCGAACAGATCGGCAAACTGGTCGGGAGTGCCGAAGAACCGGGGGGTTTCAAAGCCGGTGAACACATCCCAGGGAACGATCACATTGGCGCCCAGGGCATAGCTCACGGCGATGAAGCGCCGGTTGTGCTCGACGTCGTCGGAAACGAGGGTGAACAGATAGGATGTGCCTAGCTCCCGTGCCTTCTTAAGGCGTTCGCTGTAGAGGAAACCGGGGATTCCTTCCGTGGACGGATAGGCCTCGATAAGGGCAAAGTCATGGACTTTGTGGTAGGTGGTCAGGAACTCTCGCGTGGCGTTGCAGGAATAGGCGAGCTTGCGCCCTGCGATTCGGTCTATCTCGGCGTGCATGCTCGCCAGGAAACGCAGCCCCGATTCGACTTGGAAGTCCTCGAAGAGCCTGCGGAGTCCCCTGGGGCCTTTCAGCGCTGCAACCGGGGAATCGGGAGGGTTGCCGAGATCGAGGAGGAACTGCGCATAGTTGAACCCGGAGAGCTCTGCTACTCCCCACGCAACCCGCGGTTCGGGCGTGGAATGGGCGGCAAGGTACTCCTGAAATCCCTTCATACAATGGGTACAGAAGCAACCGCCGTGGTGCATCATGATTTCATTCAGTTGTACCCCATCCATCTGGAAATAGTCTACCCCCGCCTCGAGGGCATAGCGGGCGTGGGCCAGGAACACGGTGGCGTAGTCGGGATGGTTCGGGCAGCCGAACCGCATGCCCCATTTCTTTGTCCAGGGGTCTTTGAGGGGCTCGCCCTTCAGGTTGACGGTGCGGCCGAGCTGGAAGGATCGTGTGTCGGGCGTGTCGGTCAGGCTGCTGTTGAGGGTTCCACCAACGAGATAGCCCTGCGCTTTGGCCTTGGCGACGAACGCCTTGTCCGCGGCTGCATTCCCTGACAAGTAGAGCCAGTCCAGGCGCGTCGCATGGAACGCCCGGGCCGATGGGAGCGAGTCGTGGGGATCCGTCGGGCTGGTCGGGCGGCGCCAGCGCGTGGAGAAGCAGACGTCCGATGCCTTCGGGGCGCCAGCCGACCGCGGACACGGTTGCGCGATGTCGGCAAAGGTTGCTTCGACGTCCGCGTCTCCGGCAAAGACGGCAGCCGAAGCCAACAAGGCCAGGAAGACCCTACGCGGCCTGTGGGGCAGAGGTGAGACACGGCCAACAGAAGACAGGGGAAGGCGGAACAGGTCTCTCATAATGGGACTCCTTTTTGGCAGGTTCTCTGGGTCACTCCGTCATCAGTCTCCTTCGATTGCCGTCGGGCAGTTGCCTGTTTCCCGCGTCCATCTCACGCCCTTTCTCGCCGCGCTGCCGTCAGGGCCTGCCGGTCTTCAACCTGATCTCCGTCACCAGCGCAGCGCAGCGCGGCCGGATGGCGAAAGACGATCGTTGAGAGCCTGCGGCAACCTAGCTCACGGGGCGGAACGATGTCGACACTCGTTCCTTCCGGCGGGATCAGGACGGCCCGGCCACGAGCTCCCTGAAGGACGATCCTGCCGTCGTCCCGGCGAGTGACCGGCAGTGGCGTGTGCCAGCGGAACTCGACTCCGGGGCCATTCACGCGCTCGAGTTCGTCGGTCACGACGATCTCGGCGGGCGAGGGCGAGTCGAAGCGGCGTGTCCACACCCGGTAGTGGTCGGGCCAGAGAGAGCCAGGTTTGACCATGGCACTGAACGACACGGCGTCGCCTTTGGCGTCGGGGACCACGGCGACCGGCGCGGGATTGGCGGGGGCGGGACGCGCCGCACCGGTTGCCACCAACGGCACCCGCAGGTTGTGGTTCTGCGAGTACTTCATGGTGTTCGCCGCCACGTTGGCGTCCGCCTCGCGTAACCAGAGTCCGGCCAATCGGGGTTCTTTCGCGTTCACGACGACTTTGCCGAATGCACCCACGAGCGCGGTCATCTCGCTCTCATCCGCGCCCGACACCATCACCGTTCCTATAATTCCCATGATGCACACTATCCCTAAAGTTAACGTTCTCATTCGCCGTTTCTTTTCATTTATTTGGACCTGTGCAATAAGGATGAGCCGTGGTATTCAGCCCCCAAGGGGCGCTCCATGCGACCCCGGCGCGAAGGTAGAGCAGATAGCTCGCCCCTACAGGGCTCAAACCCATAACCGTCCTTTTCCCAGGGCGTTGCCCCATAGGCGCTAACATAGAACCGCTTACGACCCCAAAGGGTGAGAAAGCGGCGTCAAGCCGCCGACAGTCCAAAGCCTGCCTGGCTGCGCCACGCCAGGCGGTATCATACTGCACCCCAACAACGTGGGGTGCTTTGGAGCCGATGCGAATACCGCAGCACTTGGCGGACAAGACGCAGTTGGTCACGGTGACATAGGCGCAGAGGTCGCCGACACCGGGCAATTCCGCCCAGTTGGTGTAGAACGCCAAAGCGTCGGCCTCGGAATCGATGAGGCCATCGCTGATGGTGAGGTTCTGCAAGAACTTATCTGTCCCCTTCTCGTCTCACGTCATCCGGTCGAAGCGAACCACGTCCACCAGCCACTGCAACGGCTCAGCGGCGACGAACCGCCGGATGTTCTCCAGGGCATAGCGCTCGTTGCGGCCGAACGCCGGTGCGTTGAACCGGTTCTGCGGTCCGACATGGCAGGTCAGGATGCAGTTGGGCAACCGCCGCACCGGGTGCTCGGGCGGAAGGCAGTCCGGTTCGAGCACGTCCAGCCCGGCGCGCAGACGGCCGGTGAGCAGTTCAGCGAAGAGTGCGTCCTGTTCTATGATTGCGCCCCTGGCGGTGTTGATGACGATGCCGCCATCCGGCAGGCGGGCGAGCCGTTCGCCCGTCACGGAGTTGCGCGTCTCGTCGGTGAGGGCAGCACAGACGACCAGCGCCTGGATCCCGGCGAACAGGTCCGCGAGGCTGGCGGCCCGGCGTACCCCTTCCGGCCAGGCGGTCGGCGGTACGTATGGGTCGTAGCCACTCAGGGTCAGGCCCAGCCCCTGGGCCATGGGCACGAAACAGCGGCCGGCGAACCCCATGCCGTAGACGCCGACGCGCAGGCCCTCGGCTGTCCCGCCCCAGATCCGTGGCGCCTCGGCGTACGAGGCGTCGAGTCGCCAGCCGCCCTGGCGCACGTGCAGCATCTGGGTCGGCAGTTCGCGCAACACTGCCAGTAACAGCGTGACCGAGAGGAACGCCAGTCCGTGGCCCGGCGAGTCGCCCCAGTTGGTCACCAGGAGTCCGGCGTCCAGATGCGCCCGGCTGACGATCCCACGTACGCCGCCATGCAGGCAGCAGACGTACCTGAGTCGTCCGGGGTCCTGCACCCATGCCGCCGGCAGCGGCGGCGCGGGGGAGCTCACGACGATGTCGTGCTCTCGCACCAGCCGCAGCACTTCGGTCTCCGGCGTCTCGAACGGCACCACCGTGACGGTGCCGAGTCTCCCCAGTTCCGCCACGAAGCGATCGGCGGAACCACTGGAGAAGTAGATGTTGCGCCAATCGGCCGGGTCACTGACCCTGAAGAAGAGGATGCTCGTGCTCATGCTCATGCCTCCAACCACTCCCGCAGGCGTTTCAGGTCCGCCACCGCGCTGGCGTAGAGCGTCTCGACGGACGGCTGCGGCCTGCCCCAGTCGATGCCGGTGGTGAACTCGATCGTGAAGCTCCCTGCAAACCCGTGGTCCCGCAGCAACCGCAAGCGCTCGCGCACCGCGGTTTCGCCGGGTTCGACCACGCGACCGACGTGTACATGCCCGAGGCGCGGCCCCAGGGCCTTCAGCCACTCGGCCAGGGGACGCTTCGTGTACTCGTCGACAAAATGCACGGTGCCCTGAAAGCGCGGCGGGTCCAGTTCAGCGAGCAGGCTGGCCGCACCTTCGGGCGTGTCGGCAAGGCTGCCGCCATGGCACTCGCAGACCAGGCGCACCTCGCCGGGCAGTTGCGCCGCCCAGGCGCGCAGGTTGCGCAGGTACTCGCCCCGCTTTGCGGAGTCCGCACCGAAGTTGAACTTCACCCCTTTGGCGTCGAGCGCCTGCACGGCGGCCAACGCCACGTTGCGCCGTCCGGCGTCGCCGTCCTCCAGGCCGAAGTACGAGCTGTACACCGCCACCGGCAGCGCCGGCCGGCACAGCGTTGCGAACTCCGCATCCGAGCACAGCAACGCGTGGTTCTCCCACAACTCGACACCGTCAAACCCGTCGGCCCGGGCACGCGCGAGCCAGTCGCTGGCACGGATCAGCGGCGGGCCCTGCACGATGCCGCTGAGCTGCTTCAGTCGGCCGTAGGTGGTCGTCGGCCGGTCGGGCCAGCGATTCGGCTCCAGCAGAATACTGCCGAGGTAGATGCTGTGAGGCAGGTCATTCATGTCGGCGGCTCCCGTCGTTGCGCGTAGTCGCGAAGAACCCTCCAGGTGGCCGGTGATCGGATTCCGGCATGGGTCACATCATCCACATGGACGCGTGATGTCGCCGTTCCAGGGGCTGGACACTGCGTCAGGTCCGGCTGGTAGACATTGCCGATCCAGACGCCGCCGTTCCGCTTCACTGCCTCGCCTCTGCCGCCATGCCGACGGGCGCGAGGCGGTATGCGTGCCCCTTCTTGGTGCGCACCAGCGGATCGTCGGGGAACGCAGAGTCCGGTTCGACGGTCACCGGTTCACCGGCGGTCAGGTCGCGCACCTCGACCGCGCGCCCCGGCCAGGGATTGGCCAGGCGCAGGTCGTTGCCGAGTCGCGAGGTGACATAGATCGGTGAAACCACCCCGCCGACGCGCTCGGCGCTGACCTCGAACGCGCCGCGTGCAAGGAAGTGGCGGAAGCCAACGTCCACGCCCGGCGTCGCTGTCGGAAAGAAGTGCAGTCGTCCACTGCGGGAGTTGAGTAGCGACTCGGGATTCAGGCTGTTGTTCACCCCCAACAGGCACAAACTGTCGCCCATACCCCAGCCCTTTATGGCCTTCAGCGTGCGCTCCATGATCGCGCGCCGTTCGTCGCGGGTATCGAGGTTGATCTCGCCGGTGAATTGTACCGGGAACGACTGCGTGACGAGGTTGCCCGTCCCGTGACTGGCCGCCTCGCCCTCGACCTTGACGTAGACCGGCCCCTCAGGCGTCTCGGCGGTGGGGTACGGCGCCAGTCGCTTCGCGATCGTCCGCCAGCGGGTTACCTGCCGCTCGCGGGCGATGCCAAGAATCTCCGCGACGCGCGCCGTGGTATTCAGATGCCAGCGGATGGCGCTCAATGCCGAGATGCTGTCGCGGTTCTTCTCCCAGTACTGGGTAAACCCGTAGTACTCCTGCGGCATGGTGGGGAACACGTGGAAATACCCGTCGTCCTCGAGCGTCAGGAAGTCTTCGTAGAACTCCGCGCCCGCCAGCAGAATGGGCCAGGCCCGCTCGCGCAGAAATACCTCGTCGCCCATATAGTCATAACGATCCCAGAACATCTTCGCCATCTGCGCGTTGAGCTCCATCCCCTGTTCCCAAATGCACGATATGTTGAAGATGCCCTCGGTGCGGATCGGCACGTGGTAGAGCGGCGACATGGCACCGCGGCAGCCGTAGGTCTGCTCGGCGTTCCGACGGCCGAACGGCAGCATCAGCCAGCCGAAGCCCTGCCAGGTTTCCACCCGGTCCCCGCGGTTCCATACGTAACTGGAGGAATGAAATTCCGAGTTCAAACAGCCGCCGCCGTGCCAGGGCGCCCAATCGTGGTTCAAGTAGCCCATCACCGAATCGAATTCCCAGCGGGTCGGATCGGGCCGGGTATGGCCGACGTAAACGCTGGCCCAAGATTTGGCGACTTCATTGACGACCCCGGCGTTACGTGCGGCGTCAGCGTAGTAGATGCGACCCTCCTCGCGGGTGCGGTAGAACTGCTCGAACCAGGCGCGGTTCTCGGCCACCAGCCCGTCCCAGCCCGTCCGCTCGGCCTCCTCGAGGACCTGCCGGGCCTTCGCCAGCGGGTCCCCCGCCTCCGCGCTGGTCACAACCGTAGCCAAGGTCAGCCACGTGCCGCCCGGCAGCGTCGCGGTCGCCGCCGCCCCGGGCGCCGCACGGATCCGGTCGTAATCGAGCCAGATCGCCCGCCACGGCCGGTCGGTGCCCGGGTACTTGCCGTCCTGCCGTGCCGGGGTCATATAGGGATCGGTTCCCAGCCCAGGCTGGTTCTCGGCGGTCTCGATCTTGCCCGGACCGCCCGCGACCGTCGCCATGAAGACATACCAGAACCCCTTCGGGAAGGTCGCTTCCGGCGGCATGGCCTGGGTGATCCAGAAATACTTCCCGTCGCTGCCCGACTTCGGCGGATCCAGGGGACCGTTCTTCGGCGCGTCCTTCGTGTAGTCGAACCCGGGCAGAGGGCGCATCTTTCCTTCGCCGAGACCCCAGCTCTGGCCAGGCAGCATCGTATCCTGGTGCCGGTAGACCCGCACCTGTGGCGCTTCCGCCAGTCCGGCGAGGTCGCCGCGCACCGCCAGCACGTTGCGCGTCATCAGGGTCATGGCCTCGATCTTGCCGTCGGCCGCGCCCGATTCGACCGGTACGACGGCCACCCCATCGGCGCGCCGGGTTGAGGCGGTTGGCTGCCTGCCGCCCTGAAGACCGGATGCCAGCAGGATGAGCTGTCCAACCGGCTTGGGCGTTGGGAAGTCGTAGGCTTCGAGCGAATCGAAGTACTTGCCCAGGGGGTTCTTCGCGTAGTCGTCCCGGAAACACCGTTCGCGAATCTGCTCGATCGTCAGCGGTGTCTCGGGGAAGTAACGCCGATCCCACACGTCCGTCTTGCCGAGGCTGAAGGTAAGCTGTTCGGGCGGCCCCCAAAGCGAGACCTTGAGTTGGCCGTTGTTCAGCGGCAACGCCGTGCCTCCGCCCCAGGTGCCGACTGGCTGCGGGTCGCTGGGCGGCAGCGGCAGCGTGTCCACCTGGTCACGGGCCAGTTCCCAAAGCGGTTTCTGTTGGGACCCAAGCGGCAGGGCCGAGGTGGGCATAGGAGAATCTCCTTGAGTCGGGACATTCTGGTTCTGCGCCTGTGAGTGTGCGGCAACCGCCAGCAGCAAGACTGGCCATAAGCAATGCTGTGCTAATGTCCTTGTTCCCATTCCGGGGTTCCTTTCGGCTCGCGGTTGCTCTCAGTTGCCCGACCCCGCTACGCCAACCGGACCCGCCGGCAGCACGCCCTGCAGTCGGAGTGATAGGGGGCCGCTGAGATCCAGAGGGACCGTGCGACCGTCGCCGGAAGCGCTTGCCGGCGTCCCGTTGACGCGTATCGTTCCGCGGCTCTCAGCCTGCAGGACTGCCTTGCCTTCGCCATTCAGCGCCAGATCCAGTTCGCCGTTCGCGAAGCCTGTGACGCAGACGTTGACGGGGTTCTCGGCGTGCAGCGCTACCGGCAGCTTCCCCACGATGGCGGTTTGGCCCTCGGCCAGGTCGATCTGCGTTCGCGTGCCGGCCGCGTCGACGGTGGTCAGGAATCGGCTGGTGGTCAGTCGGCCCCGGGCGTCGAACAGCCTGACGATGTGCAGCCGGAGGTCCCCCGGCCAACCGTACACACCCGAGTTCATGGTAATGATGCGCTCGCGGCTGCGGATGCAGCCGCCATGGATGGACTCGACCGTGAGCGGGTACATCTCGGTGGTGATCAGGGGATGGGTCAGTTGCGCCGCGCCGTGCATCCAGAAGTAGGCATACATGGCGCCCCACGAGAGTTTCCCGCGCATTTCGTCGTAGACCCCCTGGGCCGTCAGGGGCTTGCCCGGCGTATGCAGGGCGTGCGGCGCGCCGGGTACAAGATGCATGGCGGCGATGCGTTGGTTGCCGTCCATGGTCTCGCAGCACCAGTAGGCCTCCAGCGGCGCGAACGAGCGCGGCGCCGGCAGGCCGTGGTTGATCCAGACACGGCAGCCCTTGGCATGGCAGCGGCGGATGTACTCGATCAGCGCCTCCTTGCCCAGTTCCACGAGCAGACCGTACTTGCGCCGGATGGTCTTGGTGGTCGGATCCAGCTCGACCGAGTGGCCGTCCCAGGGCTCGAGCGTACGCACGTAGCCGGTGGGGTAGTCGCCCATTTCCGCGCCGTAGCCGCCCAGCAGCCCATCGGCCCAGACCATGTCGGCGCCAATGCCGTCCACCATGGCGTCCACACTCTCGAGGATGGCCTTACCAAAGCTGTTGGTCAGCGTCGGGTAGTAGGGGTAGATCGCCCAGCCCTGGGCGCGGCGGGCATCGCTAAGCCACCACTTGGGTTGCGCATACCAGTCGTGTCGGCCGGAGTTCAGCGCCAGTACACGGGAATCGGGGAAGAGCTTGTCCGGTTCGTTCGTGGTCCAGATGTTATAGGCGACGTGGAACCCCAGCCGGAGACCGGGAAAGCGCTTGCGCGTCTCCGCGTAGGTCGCGCGCAGCGATGCGTTCTCTTTGGTCGAGCGGATGAACTCGATGCCCTGGAAAGAGATCTCCGGATCGTCGGCAATATGCACGAGTCCACCGTTCGCGGCGTACCGCGCCCCGCTGAAGCGGATGAGTTCGGCGGGCGGTGGCGTCTTCTGCCACTGTCCGGCGTGGCCCAAGGCCAGGCCGCCGTCGATGGTCAGGTTGTTCAGCCCCTCATCGCGGCGGATGGCGTTAATCAGGTCGTAATAGTCGCCGGTGCCGATCGGGTACACAGCCCACTCGAGCGTATGCGAACCGCCCCGCGCGCTGCCCAGCCCGTCGACAGCCGAGCCGCAGGCGCGGCGGCCATGGTCGATGTAGCTGCGCTGTGACACCTGGTAGAGGTCGTTCAAGGGCACCAGGCCGACGCCGTGGTTGTTCCCGGCAACGAAGACGGGCGGGTTGGGCGCACCCGGCGCCTGGAAGTCCGGGGGCTCTCCGCCGGGCGCAACGATGCGGTTGTCGACCGCCAGTGCGAGATCGGCGTCGGTCAGGTTCTCGATCCGGTCGCGCACCAGGACGCGGGTGGGCTGCTTCTCGATGTCCCGGGTGATCCGGTAGTACGCCCCGACGGCGACCGTCCGGTAGGCATCTTCCCCCGTCTTCTCCGTCCGCACGGTCCAGCCCTTCTCGGCGGACGCGTCAGACTTGGCTTCCTGCCCCAGGCGGTTCTCGCCGCCGTACGGGTAGCTGTAGACGGACTCGACCGCATACGATCGGCGGCCGAGGCCTACGGTGAATCCGCCGCCGGGATGTACGTCCAGTACATACGACGGGGGCATCGGCGCTACGGGCAGCGGCGGCACCGTGACCTTCTTGGGTGCGGGCGGCGCGGCCGACGGTGCGGGGTTCGCAAACCCGAGCGAGGCGCTGGCCCGGATCCGTTCGCCGCCACGCACGGCTACGAGGACCTCGTACGCCCCTGGTCCCAGTTCGCCCAGGCCGAAGCGGAAGTCCTCCTTGCCGGACTCCGACACCGCGGCACGCTCCTGCGCCGGCCCCACAAGCGCACCCCCGCGGCGCAACTCGACCCGGATTTGCTCGCCCGCCTGCAAGGGCAGCACGCCGCGGAAGTCCGCCTCGACGATGGCCTGCTGTTCGTCGTGGTAGATGAAAGGCGTCAGCTTCACCTTGCCGATCCAAGAGACGTCCTTGTCATGCTCGGCGCCGGCCTCGACGTAGAGGTTCACCACCTCGCCCGCCGACAGGGCGCGGTTGTACAGCCGCACGTTGGTCATGGTGCCCGCGAAGGACTGTTCGGCGGTGCTCAGAGTGAAGGGCAGGTCGTTCGGGGCCGGATCGTTCACCGCGATCGTGGCGTCGAGGATGCCGTCGACATACAGCAACACCTTCCGTCCTTGCTTCACTGCCGCCGCATGATAGAAGGTCCGGTTGGCCAGGCGGCTGGTCGACAGCCCCTCGCTACGGCCGTTGCCTACCCCGTCGTGACTGGCCCGGAAGTAGACCTGGGCCGTCGAACCGGCCAGGCGAAGGGTTGCCCCCGACTTCGTGTACGTTTCCCAGCCGAAGAGATGCCAGTTCGTCATCTTGTTCGGATACGGCTCGGCGTCGAGCCGGATCCAGGCCGAGAAGGAGAAGTCGCCGGTGGGCTTGAGCGGCGACGGGTTGCCGAAATCCACGTAGCTGCCATTTCCCGTGAACGCGAGCCCCTGACCCTTCCCGCTCTTCACCCACGTTGCGCCGTGGATCGCGCCATCATGGCCGTTGCCGCTGACGTCGTGCAAGACGGTTCCTTCGCCCTCATCGCAAGTCCAGTGCGCGACGAGACCGGCGGCGGGCGGCCCAGGGATTGCCGCGTGGCAAGTCAGACCCAGGCAACCCCCTCCGCCGACGACCACGGCCAGAAAAAGCAATCCGACCCGCATCAACCGTCTCAGAGACGATCTCATTCCTGCCCCGTGGCTCGATTTGTTCTGCTCGGTGTTGATCACGCCCCAGCGGAAGAGAAGCCTTGTCTGCGTCATCCTCACTCCTCGCAAAGGGAAGGCGAGATCCGGGGTCAGCGCACCTCCAGGGCCACGACCTCGTGGATCGGCACCCGCGGGATCACGAACTCGATGCCGCCGCAGGCCGCGCGGACGGGCAGATCCACGCCGGCGACCAGGGCGCGCGCCGATGCTGTATTCAGCGGCAGGTTCAGGCGTACCCGCACGTCGTGCAGCGGGACGGGAGATTCGAAGACCTCGGAATGCGGCGGTGCCTTGCGGTTGGCGGACCAGTTGACCACGTGGACCAGGTAGCGCTCGCTGCGCCGCGCGCCGGCGTCGGCACACTGATGCGTGACCGTGATCTCGGTCGAAAGCGGCGCATCGGTCTCGATCAGACGCGCGGGCAGAATCTCCTTGAGCACCCGCTCAAAGGCGGCGCGGTAGATCCAGTAGCCATGGCGGTAGTAGCTGGCGCCGGCGGGGAAGGCGAGGAACCCGACGCGGCCGCTGCGCGCGACCGCCGCGTAGTCGGTAACGTGGTCGAACGGCGTCTGTTTGTGACTCGTGTAATGCTCGGCGCTGCGCTGGAAAAGGGGTTCGCCGAGCGCGGCCAGCGCGACCGCGGGCGCGGCCGCCTTCCACTGCGCGGCCCCCTCGTAGAGCGCATACTCGTAGGTCGGGATGTCAGCCGTGAAGGGGACGGTCGGAACCAGGTAGGCGGGCTTGAAGGGCGAGGCGCCCGCGTAGGACAGCCCGTAGTGCTCGAGCCACGCCTGGCCGCCGTCGGTCAGGCCGGCGTCATGGATCACGAGCACGGCGCCGCCGCGGGCGATGTAGGTGTGCAGGCGCTCCACCGTGACGGCGTCCGGGCGATAGGCGTCCGGCAGGACGACCAGGCCGTAGCGCTCCCACGACTGACCGGGCTCGAGTACGTCGAACTGCAGGCGCGTCTCCAGCATCAGCTTGGTGACGCCGTACAGGTAGTCGTCGCGCAGCCAGTCGAACGGCACCGCCGGGATGATCAGGGCCGCCTCGGTCACAGGCGCCGCGCCCTCGAGGCAGGGCTCGAGCGCCCTGATCTTGGCGAAGGATTTGCCGATCACATGGTACACGGCGGGGTCGAGGCGGCCATTCGGCGGCATCTGGTCGCCCACGTCGCAACGCGCGGCATTGGCCACGATGCTGGCCAGTTCGACGTCGAGCTGTTGCGGGAGCTTCAGCCCGCCGAAGTCGGCCCATGCCGTGGCAAAGCGGCCGGTCATGCCGTAGACCGGGATTCCGAACGTGCGCTGGTAGCGGATCTGTGCCGGCGCGTAGAAGTAGCCCCAGCCGCCGGTGGGCAGCGCTTCGATGTCGATGTTGTCCAGCAGTTCGGCGCGCTGGCTGACGCAGGCAAGCCCGATGTCGTTGAAGTCGACCTGGCAGCCCGGCCGCGCGGCGCGCACCACGGCGCGCATGCGGCG
>CAILKC010000625.1 GCA_903834675.1 uncultured Victivallales bacterium
GCGTCCCGCTCGAAGATACCGCGAACCAGGCCCCGGTGGGTCCTTGGCATCGCGGGCTCCAGGCCGAATCCCGATGCAACCCACCCTCCCCTGGAGCCGGCGGTCTCCGCCGTAATCTTGTGGAGCCGGCGGTCTCCGCCGTATCCCCCGCCGCCGTGTCTGCCCTACCGGGCCAGGCGGCCTAGGCGTGGCGCCGCCACGCTGAATTCGAGGCGTTCGCCGACGCGCCCGTGGTAGCCACCCCAGCCCAGCCGCAGTTCGACCAGCTTGGCGCGGTCCAGCACGCCGTCGCCCGCCTTGTTCCAGGGCACCGGCTTCAAGCGGTCCCAGGGCACCCAGGCGTGCTGCAGGCCGGCCTCGTTGAGCGCAAACCCCAAGGGCGCCAGGAACTCACCGCCATCGGCCTCGACCGCAAACAGGTACGCCTGGGCCGCCACGCTCTGTCCGGCCGGCACGTCCATGTCTACCACGATGAAGTCCGCCTGTGAACCCTCCACGGCAGGGCTGAAACGCAGCCGCAGGAAGAGGAAGGTATCGACGTCGCTGGTGCGGACCTGCCCCACCACGCGCCAGCCCGGCTGGCCGTCTGGCAGAGTCGTCGCCGCGACCGGTTCGGCGGCGACGTGCTCGCCCGGGGTCAGCTCCACGGTGCTGACGCTCAAAGCGGCCTCGGCCTCCACCTTGACGCCGCCGCCGACGGCGGTCAGGAGCTGCCGCTCGCGTGCCTGCGGCCAGCGCAGCACCACGGCGTCATAGGCATCGAGGTCGAGCTCGACCTCAGGGCCGGGGAGCGCGGTTCGAGTGCCGCTCTCGGGGTCCCAGGCCTCGCCGGCGCCGCTGGCGGCGAGCACCACCCGGCCGCGAAACGGCGCTGGGCTGTCGTTGATCACGAGATAGACATCGGTCCCGTCGAGGCGGCGGTGCGTCGTCCGCAACGGCGCGCCGGCCGGAATGCGCACGTCAGGCTCCAGCAGGCGGTCCAGTATGCCCGGCAAGAGTGACTCCATCCCGGGCGGAAGAAAGACGCCAGTGCCGCCGCCAGGCGCGGCCTGGATCGTCGGCCCCGCTGCCGCGCCGAACCATTCCCGGCCGGCCGCCACGACCTCGGCCGAGGGGAATTCGCGTTCGCTATTCGCGGGCCGCAGCGCCAGGCCGATGACCATACCGCCAGCCCGGTGAAATGCCGCGACCTTGTCCCAGGCCGCCGCTGGCAGGGTTTCCACCCCCGGCAGAACCAGCACCTTCCAGCGCAGATTGCCATGTACCAACGCGCCCCCGTCCACCCTGGCGTCGGCCAGTGCCTGCGCGTCGATGATGGTGACATCACGACCCGCGGCAAACAGCGTCTCCAGCGCGCCGAGGTAGGCCTGTTCGATGCGACTGGCGGCCGGGTTCCGGCTGGCCGAATGCGGGGCGGGATCGTAGTGCGGCCAGAGGCTCTCGACCGGGTAGACAACCGCGATATCGGCCACCTGGTACCCACCACGGACGGCGGTGCAGCAGCGTCCGACGTACTCATTGAGCCGGATCAACTCCGAGCCTGTCAGTCCGGCGAACGAGTAGTAGCTGGTGATGGTGTTGATGCCGCCGACCACCAGGCGGTTGAGGGTGCCACGAATCTCGGGCAGGCTCACCTGCCGTACCGGCCGCTGATCGCCGGGCGGACGATAGCGCTGAGCATGGTCGGAGGTCTCCGACATGGTCAGGGTTCGCCCTTCGAGTTCGGCCACGCTGGCCGCGAGCCGGGCGCTGGCCCAAGGCACCTGCGGCGGCAGGCTGGTGAGGCAATCGATCCCCGGCGCATCCAGGTCGCGCAGGCAGGCAAAGAGGCTGCCATAGAGGGGGACGTGCAGGCGCAGCCCCTCCTCCGACAACAGATGGCCGCCGGCGGGCAGCTTGTGCGCCCGGCACCAGTCGCGGATGGGCAGCGTGAAGCTCGCCCGCACCAGCTCCGTTACCGTCTGCCAGAAATCATAGCGGACC
>CAILKC010000626.1 GCA_903834675.1 uncultured Victivallales bacterium
CTCAATCTGTGGGGTGAACTGGTACCCAGGGCGTTGCCCTGGGCTGGTATGGTCCGCCCCTTTGGGGCTGAATGCCACGGCCCATCCTTATTGCACAGGTCGAAAATACCGACCTGTGCAATAAGGGAGTCCGTCTGGAGCGCTGAAGGCGCGCGGCCATACCAGCCCAGCTCGGCTGGGCCACACCACATCACGCCTTCACCCCCACTCCCAGTGATGGCCGGACGCGAAAACGTGCGAATTGGGGGATTCCGGAGTTCCGGCTTACCGCTGTGAGCGGGGTGTGCTACCCTGGGTGTTCCGCTGTTATCGCGGCTGCTCACACGCGGCATACGGGTCAGGCAGGGCGTTGACGGGCGGGGAGCCACCCAGGCCTCACGGCGCGACGGACGCCCGACCGGGTCCGCCAATGGCTTTCGTCGTCTCCCCGTCCAGCACCTCGCGCACCTTGCGGGCCAGGTCGTCCCGCGAGAAGGGTTTGGACAGGAACGGCATGCCCTCGCTCAGCGTGCCACGCTGTGTCATCACGTCGGCAGTGTAGCCGGACATGAACAGGCATCTGAGCTTGGGGTGCTCGCCGGCCAGGAATGAGGCCAGGTCCGGTCCGTTCATGCCGGGCATGATCACGTCGGAGATGAGCAGGTGGATAGGGCCGGTATGCGCGCCCGCCAGGCTCAGTACCTCTTCTGGCGTTGCCGCCGCCAACACGGTGTAGCCCAGGGCTTCGAGGAGAAGCCGTGAGGTGACACGGACGGACTTTTCGTCCTCGGCCAGCAGAACCGTCTCCGTGCCACGGGGTGGTCTCTCCGGGGGCAGCGCAACCGCTGCCGTCTCGGGCTCTTTGGCTGCGCGGGGCAGGTGGATACGGAAGGTTGTCCCTTTACTCACCTCGCTCTGGACCTCGATGTGTCCGTGGCTCTGCTCCACGATCCCATACACGGTCGCCAGTCCCAGGCCTGTCCCCTTGCCGACCTCCTTGGTGGTGTAGAACGGCTCGAAGATGTGGGCAAGCACGTCCTGGCTCATGCCGCAGCCCGTGTCGCTGACGGCCAGCCCAACGTACTCGCCGGGAGCCGTGCCTGGGTGTTCGGCGCAATACGCCTGGTCAAGTGTGACGTTCGCCGTCTCGATGGTGACTCTACCAACTCCGGCGATAGCGTCACGAGCGTTGATGCAGAGGTTCGCCAGAATCTGGTCGAGCTGGCCGTGATCGATCTTGACCGGCCACAAATGCGTGCCCGGCATCCAGTTCACGGCAATGTCCTCGCCCATCAGGTGCCGCAGCATCTTGAGCATACCGACCAAGGCGTCGTTCAGGTCCAGCACCTTCGGCGCGATGACCTGTTTGCGGGCGAAAGCGAGGAGCTGCTTAGTGATATCCGCCGAACGTTGGGCATCGCGGGTGATCTCGTCCAGGTAGCCGCGAACGGGGTGCTCAGGGGCTAGTTCGTCCTGGCACAGTTCAACATAGTTCATGATGCCCATAAGCAGGTTGTTGAAGTCGTGAGCCACGCCGCCCGCCAGTCGTCCCACGGACTCCAGCTTCTGGGCCTGATGGAGCTGGGATTCGAGCTTCTCCCGCGCCTCCTCTTCCAGCTTGCGTTGGCTGATGTCCTGACACGTGCCCTGCAGCCCGACAATCCTGCCGCTATCATCATGGTCGGATTCTCCCCGGGTGAGAACACACCTCGTGCCGCCGTCGGGTCGGACCATGGCCAGTTCGAGCTCATACGGACTGCCACCCTTCAAGACCTCAGCTACCGCCGCACTCAGTTGTTCCCAGCTTCCGGGGGTGTAGCACGCGGCCAGAGCCGCGTAGCTAGGCGCAGGAAGACTCGGGTCTTGCCCGGCAATACGATAGAGCTCCTCTGACCAGGTGACCGTATCCGTTGCCACAACCCACTGCCAACTGCCGATGTGGGCCAGACGCTGCGCATCGCGCAGGCGTCGCTCGCTCGCGGCCAAGGACTCCAGCGCCCGACTGCGCTCGGTGATGTCGCGCACAAAGGCGCAGTTGTAGTCCCTGCCGCCAAAGGTCATGTAGTTGGCCCGGATCTCCACGTGGAAAGGGGAGCCCATCCTGGGCCGGAGCCAACTCTCGAAGAAGAGGGAACCGGCCCGTTTGAGTTCTTGCCAGTGCTGCGGCCAGCGGTCCCGCGTGAAGTCCACGTCGATATCGGCGATGTAGAGTCTCAACAGTTCCGCTTCGGTGTACCCGAGTGACCTGCAACCCGCCGCGTTGGCGTAGTCGATCCGTCCATCCTCGGCGACCCAGAAGATCGCGTCGGCCATCTGCTCCATCGCGAACTGGGCGAAGCGCAGAGCCGTATCGGCCTGTCGGCGCTCGGCGTTGATCATCGCAATGGCGATCAGATCACTGAGCTGGCAGGCAAAAACGATCTCGTCGGGTTCCCAGTGGTGCGGCCTATCGACGTGCTCCAGAAAGAGAACCCCGAGATTCCTGCCCGAGATGCGGATGACGGTGTCCAGCATCGAGGTTATGTGCAGCGGCTTGAGGTAACCCTCCACGTAACCCGCGGTCCGAACATCGGTCAGGGGGTCATCCGCGTCCACGTACTTGGTGGTTAACAAGGCCTCAAACTCATTCGTGAACTGCCTCCGCGTGAGCACCACGCCTGCCGAATGACGGCGCGGGGAGGCCTCGTAGAGGTTTAGGCAGCGCAGTTCGCTTTCGTCGGCGTTCAGCAGCCAGACGCTGGCCCTCTCCGCGCCGACGGCGCGAGCGGCCTGTTCCACGAGGTGCTCGGCAAAGGCGTCGAGGTCACCCTCCGTGGCGGCGGGCAGGACCGACGCTGCGGCCAGCACTTGCTGGTGCAGGCGGTTGCGTTCCAGACGGACACGTGCGACCGCCTCCGCCTGCTTGCGCTCGGTGATGTCGCGGTGGAAGCACTGGATGTAGGACTCGCCGCCGGAGGTAATCAGGCTGGCCGAAACCTCAAGCGGGAAGGCGTGGCCGTCTCGGTGGTAGTGCTCCACCTCAAAGGTGATGCTTTCCCCGGCCCTAATGCGGGCGATCCGTTCGGGAAGCCGCTGGAAGGTGTCGGGTGTGTCAAGGTCCTCAAGGCGCATATGCAGCATTTCTGCCGCGCGGTAACCGTGCATCTGGGCGAACGCATCGTTCACGGCCACCAGCGTGCCATCCAGGGTTATAAAGAAGATGCCTTCGCTCGCCCGGTCAAACAGCTCACGGTAGCGCTCCTCGCTCCGGCGCAATGCCTCCTCGGCCCGCTTGCGCTCGGCGATGTCTCTCAGCGTGACGTAGATTACCGGCACACCCACGGCGTTCGGCGCGCTAGTCGCCAGCAGATGCGTCCAGAATGCGGTGCCGTCGCTCTTAAGCATCCGCAGTTCGCACGAGTGCCGCGAGCCGGTTTCATGCAACTGTTTGCGGTACACGTAGTAAAGATCATGCTCGGCGGGGAGGATGAAGCGCGTAAACGGCTGCTTGGTCAGTGCGCTGCTCGTCACGCCCAGCAGCCTGGCGGCCGCCAGATTGGCTTTCAGGATCAGCCCCTGCTCGTCGAGGGTGAGGTAACCCACCGGGGCCTGGTCGTACAACTCGGAGTACTGCGCCTGCGAGGCTTTCAGTTCCTCCTGCGTCCGGCGCAGTTCCTTGTTCTGCATCTCCAGTTCGACCTGGTGGACGCGCAGTTCATGGAGCGTTCGCCTAGTTTCCTCGGGCGACATCGCCTCCCATTGTGGAGCGGCGGCCTTCCGCGCCATCTCTTCAGCCTGCTGGCGCAATTCAGCTACGTCCTCTGTGCGAGTGAGCTCGCTGGTCATAGGCACCTCGACCA
>CAILKC010000627.1 GCA_903834675.1 uncultured Victivallales bacterium
CCTGCAATACTGCGTCGTCGGCAACACCGCCGATACGGTCACGATTCTGGGCGACTGCACCACCTTCACCGTCGTGGGCGACACCTTCCAAGTCAACGACTACCGTCTGCGGCCAGCCTCGCCCTGTATCGACGCCGGGTTGGGCGACGCGAACACGCCGGCCACGGATCTCCTCGGCAACGCGCGTCATGACGATCCTGGCACGCCCAACACTGGAACCGGCACGCCGGCCCATGTGGACCTCGGCGCCTACGAGTTCCAGGGCACGACGCCAGCGGCACCCTGAGCGTCCGTTCCGGGGAGGCGCCGAAGACCCCCCTGGCAGCGCTCGCGGCCGGCCCCACTCGGCGAAGGCGACGAAACCCAGGCCGAACACTCGCCCACCAGCAGGCACGCCCCGACGCCTCCGCCTGCCTCCATCTTTTTTCTCCCAGTCCCCATAAGATACTGGCTTTCCCAACGGATATAGGGCGTACGCTCGGGAACGGCGAGGCGCCATCGACTGGGTATCGGGGCGAGTGCATCTCAACGATGGGCGCCTGGATGATACTGGGGTCACCTGGAAGAGATGGACCATGGTTCATGACAGCGTCCACAGTGACGAGGGTGAGCCGGTTGACACTCCGGCTGCGTTCCTGCACATGCGGGCAATGGCGAAGCGTTACCTGCATGACCCGGGCACCTTTCTGAAGAGAGCTGCCCTCGACATGACACTGACCGACCAAAGTCCGGGGCGCCTAGCCTTGATGGAGGCCGGATTCCGCCAGATCGTCGAGTGGCGGGGCTTCAGTCCAGACAAGCCGTTCCGCGGGCTGAGCGTCGATGGCTTCTACGCGATGCTGCAGGCCCTGGACTTCCGGGTGGTCAGGCAGACGGCGCAACCGGTAGATCCCTGTTTCTTCGTCGATGCTACGGACGTCGAGCACGAGAGTCTCGGTCTTGACGTCACACTCTACAATTTGGCGTCAGGGGCGTGCGCGTCTGAGGTGAGGGGAGCGCCACCGCCTGCCGGTCTTGGTGGTGCAGGTTCCCCGGATAGGGCAGCGCAAAGGCTTGGTCTAGCAGGCACGCATGTGCCGGGCCAAGCAGATACGTAAGTCCCGAGTGACGCACACGCAGGAGGTTGTCAACCATGGGATGGAAAGACCTGTTGAAGGATGCTGGATCCTCAATGCTGAAGGAAGCCAAGGAGAAATGCAACCAGTTGAATGAGTTGTCTCACGAGGTCACGGATCTGAAAGAGCGCTACTCTGGCTATCCAGACGCCGAGCTCGCTGACATGGTTGTCTCAGCACACAGACGAGGTGACAGGATGAACCCGGCCGCACTCGCGGCTCACCGGGTACTTACGGATAGGCACGGATCCGATGGAGTCAGGGAGATCCTGAGGAGCAGGATGTCGTGAAGCAGCCCCTGACAGCCACTCTTCTCGGCTGTGTCGAACGGAGCACTTCGCAGGCTCCTTCTGACGGTGCTGATTAGCGAAGCTCGGGCCTTCAATCCCCAACCGCGGCCACTGCCGTGGGCTCGTGTTGGCGGCAGAAGTGTTTCTGGTACAATGTTATAACAGAGAATGTTGAGTGCCAATATGGGTCTCTTCGATTCACTGCTCAAAGGCTTTGCCTCCTCAACCGGCTACAAACCGGGAGGAAATCCGTATTCGTGTGGGAGGCCGTTCAGGTACTATCCCATTGAGGGATCAGGTAGTGAACCTCCCCATGAACCAGGGGAGTACAGGATAAACGGCAGTGCGGGATACATCGGTGAAACGAGTGATCTGCACCGTCGAATGATGGATCACATCCGTTCAGGGAAGATACAGAGCGGCGACTATTTCGAGTACAAGGTAGCCGCCGAGTCCTCAACCTGTGAAGACAGAAGAAACCATGAAGCCGAAGCGATCGAGAAGCACGAGCCTGAGATGAACAAGCGTAGGGGTGGTGGTGGACGACCACCCAAAACTGAGTGATCCTGAACGTGCTCCCGCAGGTGTGACAGCGCCGCGGGTGGGTCATATAGGGTCCTGGCCTCCTACCCCAACGGGGTTGCGTCTTAGCACCATGACCCAACCCCGTTGGGATAGACTGGGTTTACTGCCTTGATCACGAGCCTTTAGGCGGGTTCAATGGGGGGGGGCGAAACCGGCTAAAGCCTCGACTACGTACGCATCGCGTCGCAGGCTAGAAGTCTCATCCCGGTAGGTCCGGCCTCGAAGCCGGGGGCTGGGCTGAACCCTTAGCCCTGTTTTCCTCTCCACGTCCCCCTCGCCCTCTCCTCCCGTCGCCGTTTCCCCGTTTACCCGTCTCGCCGTTTCCTGAACCCTAGGACCTGAGTAGTCACCATCCAGACTCCTAACGTCTTCGCGGCGACTCTGGCCGAAAGCGTGGGCGACGAGAACCCGGGACAGTATATACTAGGGACCCCGAGGCGATACGGGCGTGACCCGCGAGCGGGCGCAAGTCAGCTCCGTAGGGGTTTGCTTGTATGAGACTTGCAGCAACCTCGTAGGATACCAGGCGTTTCCCATTCCGCCCTTCGTCCGCTGCGGCAGACGAAGGGCGTTGGAGGGCGCCGCTGCGTCGGCGCTGCGGCGGCCACGCAGGGCCGCCCTCCAGGCGATCCGGCGCGTACCGGCCGGATCGGAAGGGGAACGGCGTCGGCAACTTTCCTTCTGGCACGCCCGGCGCGAGCCGGAGGCTCTGCCGAAACCATGAACCCAACTCGGGCAGGAGTCCTGCCCGAGCCCAAATGGAGGACACCCCAAGATGACCGCCCGCGAACTGCTCCAGATGTTCGACGCCAGCCACCGCCGCTGCCGGCTGATCGGCACGGAAGCGGCCGGCGTCGTGGCTGGTCTCGACCTCGAGGGGAGGCTGTTTGCCGTCCTCGAGGGTCAGGTGCTCAACCGCGTCAACCCCGAGGCCTTCACGGGCACGTGCACCCGCGAGCGTTACCTCAACCCGGGCGGCGATGGCCTCTGGCCGGCGCCCGAGGGCTCCCGCCTCGGCTACGAGTACTGCACTGGTGCCTGGCGGGTGCCGCCGGGCTTGAGCGGCGCGCGCTACTGGGTCACGGTGGCCGCCCCGGACCGCGCCATCCTGCGTGCCGAGATCGACCTGATCAACGCTCAGGGCATCGGCATCCCCACCGCCTTCGAGCGCCACGTCCGGGTCAAGCCCGGCAAGCGGGCCGTGACGGTCGAGGTCACCGAGGTCATCGAGTACCTGGGCAACCTGTCCCGGCCGCGTGAGACCCTGCTCCTGGCCCCCTGGACCCTGGCGCAGTTCGACTGCGGCCCGGGCTGCGAAGTGCGCTTCCCGGACGCCGGCCCGGCCTGCGTCTGGGACCTCTACGGGCCCAGCGGCGAACGCCGCCAGTGCCGCGACGGCCTCTGGCATGTCCAGACCGCCGGTGGCGGCACCCGCTTCCAGTTGGGGCTCTCCGCCCAGGTCAGTTACATCGAGTTCGTCGATCCGCGCCGCGGCCTCACCGTCCGGCGCACCGCCGCCGCC
>CAILKC010000628.1 GCA_903834675.1 uncultured Victivallales bacterium
AAAAATGAACTCCGTATGCACAAACCCTGCTTGCCTTGTTCCCCTGGTTGCGCTATTGTAAGCCAAAGATGAGCTATGGGTGCTGGGTGGTGCGCGTGTACGTACTGACAGCACACTAGGGTTGATGTGGGTCGAAGTTAGGGTTGCGAGTCTAATGTGTTAGGGCAAGGAGGTCAAACGATGCGCACGCTGTTGGTCACCGTACCCATTGGGCTGTTGCTCATGGGGTGTGCCCAGGTCCCCAAGCCGTCCACCTATACTTTTAGTTACCAGCGAAAGATGCAGGCGGCACACCACTGGGACATACTGGCGCAGAACATCGCTCAAAGGGTCGTAGAGGAACAGGGCGCTATGGGTGAGGGTGGCATATACGTACAGGCCGGAAAGGGAGTCTTTGGAGCTACCTTTAGCAGCTTAGTCCAAACCGAACTGATGAATTCCGGTGTCGTTCTGGCTGCTGCGCCCCTTGGTGCTGCGGTTTTGGATGTTGATGTGCAATTGATCCGTTATCACGCGAAGTGGCCGCACCGGGCTGACCGCATGCACCCTGGCTTTTGGACTGCTTCAAGCGCGATACTACGTACAGCCGGCAACTGGACCAAGAATATGCTCATCCCTGCCGGCGTGGCGTTTGATCTCTTGGATGGCAGTTCCACGACTCTGACGAAGCACGAGATTGTTATCACGACGTCTATCCAGAAGAATGGGGTCTACGTGATGCGGCAATCCAACATCTTCTACGTCAACGACGCAGATCGCGGACAGTACGTCGACAGTGCCCTTGCCTGTCCTAAGACGGTGGAGGTTGTCGGTCAATGAAGGAGACAATCATGTCAAATCACAGAGTGTTCATTTCATCCGTGTGCGGCGCTCTACTGGCGGTCTTGCTGACCGGTTGCGCCACGTACAGTCGCCCCAACCGAAGTTTGTTACATTACAGCCAGCGTGCCGCCGACAAGTTGGCGACAAACTTGGAGCAGCCCATGGCTCCTGGAGACGGTGGCATTCTCATCGCTAGCATGGTCAACGTAGACGATCTGACGGACTCCTCTTCCTTCGGCAGGATCGTTTCCGAGCAGATCGCTTCGACGCTGTCGGGTGAGCCACACATGTTCCCGGTCATTGAGGTGAGGTTGCGCCAGAATATCTTCCTGAAGGAAAGGGCGGGCGAGTTCCTGCTCTCGCGCGAGATCATGGACCTTAGCAAGAAGCACTCGGCGCAGGCTCTGTTGGTGGGAACCTACGCGGTGAGCCATGAGGCTGTCTATGTTTCGGCGCGCATTGTCAACCCCATCTCTAACCAGATCGTGTCGTCCTACGACTTCACCGTGCCGTTCGACGACAACACAAGGACGCTGCTGGGCTATAAGCGCATATATCGTCCCGGCTGGTGGAGCCGCATATGGGGAAGCAAAGATGTCTGGAGCAAAGGTGATCGCGATTACTATAAGTACTATCCTGACTATCTGTGACTTAGTCTGAGAAGTACTGATGATTTGTAGCAGCGCCTGTCGGAGACCCTTGGGGGCTTTGACAGGCGCTGTCGTTTTTGGCCTCCCGGACATATTTCAGTGCCGAGGGTAGAGCTGGCAATAATGACGTTGTTTGGCCTTGCCGGTCTGTCTGCAAGCGGGTTCCTACCGTGGACGGGTCAAAGATCTACAGGTCGCGATAGGCTCAGTATGGACACGGGGCGAGTAGGTTTTGCGTTGCCTGCACTCATGGCATCCATTGCTTCCCGTGAGGTCGGCCTACGTGCAATTAACTTGTGACTCCGCTTACTAGGGCCGTTGCTCAGGGTCCAGAGTGCCGCGTCTCAAAGCTCTTCGCAATTCCGCAATTTTTGTCGGTTGACATGGCTTAGGGTGGCGTTAAGGTTCGCGGTAACTACTCAGGTGGGTCGCCGTGTTCGCAGTACCAGCTTCAGCCGGGTTCCGGCGGCGGAGGTCCGCCTCCGAGACGAGGGACTCCGCCTGAAGGCGGTACTACAAACGGGGACGCGCCACGCTCCAACCGGATACCTGAGTAGTTACGGTTCGCGTTAGTACTGGGTTGTTCGCGCATCGTAGCGCACTCGTGTTGTTCTGCAAGTATCGCCGAGAGGACGGGCCTATGGCAGACCCTGCAGTCACCGCTGTGATCCCATGTTTCAACCACGGGCAGTTTGTCGAGAGGGCCGTGGACAGCGTTCTCGGTCAGACCTATGGGGACGTACGCATCATTGTTGTGGACGACGGTTCCACTGACTCACATACCATCAAGGTGCTGCAAGCCCTGGACCGCCCCCGAACGGTGGTCCTGCGTAAACAGAATGATCATGTGGCTGCCGCGCGAAATTCTGGGATTAGAATGACGTCATCGCGGTATATTCTTACTCTTGATGCGGATGACTATTTTGAGCCCCAATTCCTTCAGATGGCGGTCGCGGTTCTCGACGAAGAGGACACAGTTGGAGTTGTAACCTGCTGTGTGCGGTCATCCGGCTGCCGAACGGACACATACAATCCTAAGGGTGGCGGTACGTCCGATTTCCTGATGCGGAACTGTTCCCGCGCCAGTGCTCTGTTTCGGCGGCAATGCTGGGAGAGGGTGGGCGGCTACAACGAGACGATGAAGAAAGGCTACGAGGATTGGGATTTTTGGATTTCCATCACGGCACATGGGTGGAGCGTCCATTGCCTCCCCGGTGTACTGCTAAACTACCGCTGCGGCAGTCAGAGCATGGTGACTGGCGCAGACGCGCTTCGACCTGAACTGGTGCGCCAGCTCGTGCGAAACCACCTAGAACTCTACCGTGATCACGTGGCCGACGTCGTGTATGCCAAGGAGTGCCACATACAGTCTCTCGAGCGCCGCCTGGACGAATTGCGCGGTTCCACTGCGTACCGAATTGGGCGCTGTTTCACTGAACCTATGACTGCCCTCGCTGTGACTTTCGGCAAGGTCATCAGGTCGCGGCATGCTGTTTAACTCTCTACAGTTCCTCATCTTCTTCATCGCGGTGCTGTGCCTGTACCGGCGCATGTCACACCGCGGGCAGAACTGGATGCTGCTGGTCGCCAGTTACATCTTCTACGGTGCCTGGGACTGGCGCTTCCTGATCCTGTTCTTCATCACGACATTCACGGACTACTGCTGTGCTCTGTTGGTGGCAGGATCAGGCTCGTCGGGACATCGCAAGGGGTTTCTGGCGCTGAGCGTGGCTGTCAATATGGGCATTCTCGGCTTCTTCAAGTATGCCAATTTTTTCAGCGACAGCCTGGCGGACTTGTTTGCTGCGTTCGGCTTACAGTTTCATCCTCTAACCATGGCGATCATCCTGCCGGTTGGTATCTCGTTCTACACCTTTCAGAGCATGAGTTACACCATCGATGTCTACCGCGGCGAGCTCGCGCCCTGCCGAAACTTCTTCGACTATGCGCTCTACGTATCTTTCTTTCCGCAGTTGGTTGCAGGACCGGTGGAACGGGCCACGCACCTGCTGCCGCAAGTGCTGCAACCGCGCCGGGTTACGAGGGAGTATGTATCCGAAGGGTTGTACCTGATCCTTTGGGGATTGTTCAAGAAGGTCTTCGTGGCCGACAATATGGCGTCGATTGTAGGGCCGATCTTCGCGCAGCACGCAGGGTTCAGCAGTACGCAGGTATGCCTCGGCACGCTGGCCTTTGCCTTCCAGATCTACGGCGATTTCTCCGGCTACTCGGACATTGCGCGAGGCACCGCCAGGCTGCTTGGCTTTGACATCATGAGGAACTTCAACCTTCCCTACTTCGCGCGCAGCCCGCAAGACTTCTGGCGCCGCTGGCACATTAGTCTGTCGACGTGGCTGCGGGACTACCTGTACATCCCCTTGGGCGGAAACCGCAAGGGGGGGGTGCGGACCTATGTGAACCTGATGGCGACCATGGTTCTTGGCGGACTCTGGCACGGCGCGTCGTGGACGTTTGTGATCTGGGGCGCCTACCACGGTCTGTTACTCTCCATCCATCGCGCCTGGGGTGAATGGCGCGAGCGCGGCGGCAAGCCGCTTGGCGCACCCGCCAACCTTGTAGTCCAGGGATTGCAGATGGGGTTGATGTTCGCCTTGACTCTTTACGGTTGGCTGATCTTCCGGTGCCAAAGCTTCGGACAACTTCGCGAGATGACTCTAGGGCTATGTCGGATAGACTTCGATCCATCACTGCTTCGCGGCCTGGCCAAGATACTGTTTTACACGGCCATCTTGGGGGGCGTACAGTTGGCTCAGTACGTCAGCCGGGATCCGGACATCGTACGCAGGCAACGGCCGGTGCTGCAGGCGTGCTTCTATCTGATCGTCTTCTACATGCTCTTGCTGTTTGGCGTGTTGAACTCACAGTCTTTCATCTATTTCCAGTTTTAGACATGAAACACATGCTGCATTGCATCCGAAACAACACCGGGCTGACGTCCATGGTCTGGTTCGTCGGCGCGGTGTTGATTATCGAAGCCACCTTGGCGGTATGGGGGCCCGAGAGCACGTTAGTCAACGAGTACCGCCAGGTGCTGGCCAGGGCCCGCAGCGAACCGGCACCAGACCTCTTGGTGATGGGCGACTCCGTGGCGCGGGGCTCGATCCTGACCGGTGTCCTGCGCGAGCAACTCGGCAAAGACACAAGCATCCGCAACGATGCCATGCAGGGCACAGGTCCGGAGATCGCCTACTTCACTCTCAAGCGCATGGTCAGCGCGGGCCAGGTCCCGGGGGCCATCCTGTACGCACCTTCGCCGCACACCTTTGTTTCTACCCGAATGCATATCGCCGCTGGGGGGTTCTGCACGTGGGCTGAAATGGTCGAGCTTGTGCGTGATGGACGCGACCGGATGGACATCCTGGGCAATACGCTGCTGCGATTCTCCTACACCTTACGCTACCGTGAACAGATCGCGGAGTTGCTCAGGGGCCACCGCGAGGTATGTGCCCTGTTTTCCCAACCCGAGCTCGATGAAGACAAGCGGATGGTCGGCTATGAGCGAGACCGGACACAGCGAGAGCAGGTCGACCACAGCCAGCAGGCAGTCAAGGCGCTGTTCCGGATGCCCTTCTCGGTGGCACCCATTAACCGCCTCTACCTGGACCGTTTCCTCGCCCTGGCGCGGAGGCACGGGATCCAAGTGTACTGGGCGACGCCACCGTGCCCACAGCGCGGTTACGACAGCCGTGAACAGTTCGGCTTCAACACCGACTACTACCGTTTCCTGGACAAACTCGCGATGCGCCCACAAGTAACGGTGCTGTTGCGCGAGTTCCCGATCTACCCCGACGCAGACTTCAGCGACCAGACCCACTTCGACATCCCGGCGTCTCGCCGGTTCAGCACGGATTTGGGTCGACGCCTGAAGATAGCCTGGAAGGCGGGTGCCCGGATCGATCTACGGTCACCGCCGTAAGGTCCTGAGTCCCGCGGGGGTCAGCGCCGGAGCGAGTACACCGCATAGCGAGGGGTTCGCCGCAGCACGGGGTACTCTGAGAGCGCCCGTTCGAGGTCAGGCTGTTGGGCCAGGTCACCGAAATCGGACACCACGAAGTACTCCATCTCGGGGTGCTTGGACAACATATCCATCAGACGCCGATCAGCGGACTCGGGACTCCCGCCGCCTAGACGGCAGGCGCGAAGCCAGTCAATCGTAGGCCAGCGGACCCCGGAGAACTCGCCTAGATAGGTCAACGCAGCTCCACCATCCTTACCAAGAAAGACGGTATGGACGCTATGCTGCACAAGTTGTCCTACCGCCACAGCGTCAGCGATGTCCGCATCAACCCCTATCGAGCCAGGGATCAGGTATCCCAGAAATTTCTGCGGGACTCCGAACGCCGCCCCGCAGACCTTTGCGGCGGACTTGAGGCACTGCCGCCCCGACATCTGGTCGCGACGCAGGAGGGAGATGGCTCCCGCTGCGGTGCCTGCCGCAACGATCAAGAGACAGACGGCAAGCACGACGCGCGTCGTCAACCACGCCAGGCGACGCTCCAGCCCCACGACCGCCAGAGCCAGTGGCCCCAAGCAGAGGGCGGCGATGGGAAGAACCTGGAGATGGTAGTAGTCGTGAGTGTGAGTGTGGAAGGTAAAGGTCAGCGCGAACACCGCGTAGCCCAGCCAGATGCCGGTCAAGGCGCCTTGGTGGGGACGTCGTTCTGGCAGCAGTGTGAAGCCGACTAAGCCGAGCAGGAGCGGCACGATGCCGACAACCCGGATCATCATCGCCGCGAGACCGTGCCAGAAGACATGCGTTAGCAGGAGTGCGGGCACGATGCTCCACGCGGCCTGACTCGCCAGATCGCTACTCGCAGTATCGACGTGCGTCTTAGACAGATAGTACGCCACCGGCAGACAGAGCACGGCGCCTAGCAACAGGGTGTACGGGCTGGTGAGTGTGCGCTTCAGTCCGTGCCGCCGCAGCGACCCGATTCCATAGCATCCTCCTAGTACGAACAGGCAAACCGGTTTAACGAACACGGCAGCAGCACAAAGTCCCGCGGCCATCAATATCCGTGCTGCACTTTCGCGTTCGGCAAAGTGCAGCAGTCCAAGAAGGCCCGCCAGTTGCAGGCAGATCATCAGGGGGTCGGACTGGAAACTCCGCGACGCCAGAATGCCGAAGGGCATGAAGAGAAAGAAGACCACGGACAGGAGCGCGCTCGGCGGCGACGCCAGTCTGGATCCGATGCGATAGAGCAGCACCGCCCCCAGCAGCCAGAAGCCCACCGAAAGAGCCCGAGGTATCCATAGCACCTCACGTCCCGCCAGGCGGTAGGCCGACACGGCGGCCCACTCCATGATGTGTGGTTCGAGGTTCATCTGATTGCTCCGGTTCCGCTCAGCCACCAGCAGCCGCCACGGTGGCTCATCACTACGGCCGGAAAGGTAATCAAATCGCGCAATCGTGGCTCCCATGAATTGTCGCGCTGGATGGAACTCGAGAGGCGGCGTCGCTAAGCCCCACAGCCGTAACACCAGCCCTAAAGCGAGAAGCAGAAGCAAGATCAACGGCGGGCTTGCCCAAGCGGGCAGCCACTGCTCGACACGGTCGGAACCGCGCTGAAAGCGAGAGCCTGCAAGCCGCCGTAACCTCACGTATCGTAGCCCCAGTCGGTTCACTCGATTCAGCATGATCCACCTACTCCAGGTCCTGCCGCCGCATAGTAGCAAGAAGAAACACAACTAACGGGTGAGAAGGTGTGAAGAAATGCGCGCCCGGCCGTCCACAAGCCACTTTACCTGATTCACCCATGCACGATTACGATACCGATTCCGACCCCGATTTCCTCACAGCTTCAGACTATCCCGCTGCCAGTCCAGATCAAGCGCCAGATGCGTCACCCGAATTTCAGGTCGTGACCTGCCTCCAGCCACTGCCGGATGGGCTACTGGTGTGGGAATCTGGTATCTGCGCCTGGCTCAGTCCGGGCGTTGAAGCAGGAGTACCGCGTGCGCGGCGATGGCTTCGCCCTGCCCTACGGCGTCGTGTCCTTCGCAGGTGGTGGCCTTGACAGAGACGGAGTCAAAGCCAATCCCCATAGCCGCGGCTATGGCCTGCCGCATGGCCGGCACGTGAGGCGCGAGCCGGGGACGCTCCGCCAGCACCGTGCTGTCGACGTTGGCCACCCTCCAACCGGCAAGGCTGGGATCCGCCAGCACCGTTCGCAGGAGGACCAGACTTGAGATGCCGCTATACCGGGGGTCGGTGTTCGGGAACCACTGCCCGATATCTCCCAAGGCCAAGGCTCCGAGAACGGCATCGGTAACCGCATGCAACAGCACGTCCGCATCGGAGTGTCCGTCGAGGCCACGGTCCCACGGGATGGTGACACCGCCCAGAACAAGAGCCCGGCCGGGCACCACACTGTGGATATCAAAGCCGTAGCCGATACGCAGCATGGACCCCTCAGGCGTTAGAGACGGAACGCTGGCTTGATCCATCCAAGAACGACCACCACAACCGCGAAGAGAACCGGCAAACCGCAGATCACCAAGCTTCCGTAACCGCGGCTACGATCTGGGTAGCGGCATCGGCCAGCGCCAGGTTGAGCGCGCTGCCTCGCGGCACTTGCTGGTCGGGCCAGTTCCCCAAGTCCGCCTGGCCGGTAACTTGTCGCTTCTCGATAAACGGCTTGGCGTAGCCCGGAATACGGACTTCGTACTCGACGGTTACCTCCATGCGGAAAAGCGATGTCTGATAAGCGTCTGCCGCGTCTCTTACGTCCGCCTCATTGCGGACCTTGGCACGGGCGAGCTGGCGTTGCGTGACCGTCACGATCCTGCCCTCGATGATGGCGTCCGCCATCTCGGGTTGGGCAAGTTGGACACCAGTTTCCTTCGACAGCACCTCGGCAAGTTTGCCGCAAAAACTTGCAGTCGCACCGGACTCCCTCGTGTCATTTGCAAAGGTGCCCACGGCCAGGGAGCGGATCTGCGGGTGGGCCACGGGGCCCCACTGGTACTGGCAGCCAGAGACAGCCAACAGAAGCCCTGCTGTAACCGCCCAACCGATCATGCTCCGTGAATGCGCCGTCCTCATCACCGGGATCCTCCGTCGGCCTTGAGTTGATTGACGTCACCCAAGGGCAAGAGCCACTTCTTCACTTTCTCGCGCTCCTCCAACGTGCGAAAGGCGCGCGGCTGTCCCTGGTCGGAGCGGCCGCTGGGTAACAAACCGTCGAACAGGCGCCGGGCGGGCGCTTTCACTTTGGCAGGCTTTACGACAGCAGGCTGCACCGCTACGGATCCCGCGGCGGGCGGCTCTGCCTTGGGTACCGCCGGACTTGCCGCGGCAATCACCCGAGCGGAAGCCGCCTCCAGCGGGATGTCTGGCGTAGCCGGCGCAGGCCCCAGGGACGCCAACAGGACCGCGGCCCGGGACGCGGCCGTACTGCCGGGATAGTCGTGGACCACTTCCGCTAGGTAGCGCCGCGAGGCCGGTTCGCGACGGTGCGCCGGACGCAGGTAGAAGCGAGCGAGATCGTAGAGGGCATCGGCCCGACGCTCGTCGATGAGCGCGAGTAGGAACTGGGCATCGGCCCGACGCGGGTCAGCGGGACTTGACTTGATGAAAGCGTCCAGTTCGCGCTTGGCCTGACGCGCCACTTGTCCGTCCCCGTCGCCCGTGCGACTGTCGTCGGCCAAGAGGCGGCCAAGTTCGAGGCGCAACAGCGGCGTCAGCGGATCGGCGGGAAAGCGCTTGACCGCCTCAGTATAGATCACTCTGGCTTCTTCAGGCCGGTGGACCGCCGTCAGTAAGCCGCCCAGACTAAGGCTGTCCTGGATCGCCCCACTGCCCAGCGGCGTCTCCTGCAGGATCAACTCATACACCGCGATGGCCTTGTTCCGGTTACGCAAACCAAACCACCGACCGGTGCCCCGTTCGAAGTCGTCAGCCAGATGCCGAAGCCGGGGCACAACCCGATCATAAGGAACGTGTAGAGGGTAGGACTCGATCAACACCTTGTAGACCTCGAAGGCCTTGTACAGGGCGCCGTCCTGGGCACAGCAATCGGCCTCATGCAGAAGCAACTGGGCGCGCGTCCGGTTGTCTACGGCATAGAGGCGGCTCTTACTGTAGGCTTTGGCGGCGACGCGAAACTTACCGAGACTCTCCGCCTGTTCTCCCCGCCGCGCCAGTTCCTTCTGAAGGGAGTACTTGTTGTACCCTTCTTCGGCCGCCATGCAGGCCGCTGCAGCGGCAAGCGTGAGCACTGCAATCCGCAGCGTTCCGGTGGTGTTCATGATCCGTAGTCCGTCCCTACTGTTCCCGGCCCCGTACGGCTCCGAGCGAGAGGGGGTAGCACACCGTCCTTCGATCTCGTCTGCGCGTACCATAAGGGCCCCAGCCCGTGTCTGCCAGCGGCGGCAGTTGAAAACATGCACGCCACGTCGGACGAAAACCCGCCCAATCCGGTTGTATTCCAGGATGCACAGCATTAGAATACATCGCTGCTGAAGTGCGATACACTCCGACGGTTTATGCACGAGGCGGAGAGGCTCCGTTTTTTTGTCTTTGGACACGATGAATATGAGTTGTTCGCAGCCGTGAAGACCTCAGCAAGAGGCAGCCCTTTATGAATAGTGAGTTGATGGTCGTGCTCGAATACCTCGAACACGAGCGTGGAATTGAGCGTGAGACGCTTATCCAGCTTGTGGAGGAATCGCTCACTGCGGCCGCGCGCAAGGCAGTTCAAACCGGTCACGAAGCGGTGGTGCGCATCGACCGCATGACCGGGGATATCCACGCCTGGGCGCGCCTCACAGTGGTGGACACCGTCACCAACCCCGAAACCGAAGTGGCGGCAGTTGAGGTATTCAAGTGCCATCCTGATGCTAAGCTTGGGGACGAAGTGGAATGGGAGGTGACTCCCGATGATTTCGGACGCATCGCGGCCCAGACCGCCAAGCAGGCAATCATGTTCCGCCTGCGCCAGGCTGAGAAGAAGGGCATCTGTGAAGATTTTCAGGAGCAGCTCAACCAATTGATCACCGGCGTCGTCCGCCGGGTTGAGCGCGGCGATGTGTTTATCGACTTCTCGCGCGCTGAGGGGGTACTGAAGTACGCCGAGCGCATTCCGGGCGAGGACTACCAGACCGGTGACCACATCTCGGCGCTGCTTGTGGAGATCAACGCGGACCGCCCAGGACCGAGTCTGTACGTTTCGCGCGCCCACCCAGAACTGGTCTGCCGCCTCTTCGAGCGCGAGGTGACGGAGATCGCGGAGGGGCTGGTCAAAGTCAGGGCGGTGGCTCGTGAGGCCGGGTACCGCACGAAGATCGCGGTTGCCTCCAGCGATCCGCGCATTGATCCGGTTGGCGCCTGCGTCGGGTTACGCGGCAACCGAGTCAAGACCGTCGTTCGGGAGCTGGGCGGAGAGAAGGTCGACATCATCCGCTGGGACCCGGACGTGCGCATCTTCGTAACCAATGCATTGCAGCCCGCTAAGCTCTCCAGTGTAGCCGTGGACGAGCCCGGCAAGTGTGTTCACGTCGTCGTTCCCGAGGACCAGCTCTCGTTGGCCATCGGCCGCAAGGGGCAGAACGCGCGCCTGGCGCACAAACTGACCGGCTGGCGCATCGATATCAATAGGCATGTGGAAGAAGCACGCATGCAGTTCGAAGACAAGATTCAGCACGCGATCGAGGCGTTGGCGCGCATCGAGGGCATTGGCAGCGACGTTGCGCCCGTGCTGGTGCGCAATGGGTTCCTCTCCTTGGAGGGTATCCTAGCGGCCGAAGTGGCAGACATCGCCGCGCTCGATAACGTCGGCCCCGAACGTGCAGCCGGAATCCTCGCGGCTGCGAAACGCGAACTGGGGGCGTGAACGACGAGGTGGAGGTGCGTGCGCATGAGCGATAGAGTACGGGTATACGAGTTGGCACGAGAATTGGGTTTCGCGAACAAGGAGATGATCGAGCTCCTCGTGGCGGAAGGCATTGACGTCCGCAGTCACGCCAGTACCCTTGAGCCGGAGTTCGCGGACGTGGTGCGTGAGCGCGTGATCGCGCGGCGCCTGCAGGAGCAATCCAAGGGCAAGCCCCGCGCCAAGGCCGTACTCAAGCCTCTGCCTAAGGCCACGCCAGAAAGCGCAGTCGAAGCGGCGCCACTGGTGGTGAGAACGCCTGCGGTTACACCAGCTTCAGACACCGAACCGGTGTTGGATTCCACTACCGAGGCGGTCGCCGAGGAGGCCGACCCGGCGGTTGCGGGCGAGGCCCGCGAGCTGCATCTCAAGCCGCCGATCACCGTCCGCGACTTGGCCGAGGCCTTGGGGCGCAAGCCGAATGAACTCATTGGCGAACTCTTCACGATGAACGTGTTCGCCGCCATCAACCAGGTCCTCGATGCCGACTTGGTAGAGCAGATCTGCGCACGTCATGGAGTCAGTTTTGTAAGAGAGCGTCGAGAGCGCGCCAAGGTCCGGCCCAAGCCCGTCGTCGAGGGACAGGCCCCTGCACCGGAGCGGACGGGTCGCGAACGGCCGCGCCCGCCGGTTGTGGCGTTCATGGGGCATGTCGATCACGGCAAGACATCCCTTCAGGACCGCATTCGGAACACTGCAGTGGCTGCCGGAGAGGCTGGCGGCATCACCCAGCATATCGGTGCCAGCGTTATCCACGTCGAAGGCCAAACGCTAACCCTTCTCGACACCCCCGGCCACGAAGCGTTCACGGCCATGCGGGCGCGAGGGGCCAACGCCACGGACATCGCCGTGCTGGTGGTGGCGGCAGACGACGGCGTGATGCCACAGACCATCGAGGCCTATAACCACGCCAAAGCGGCCAATGTTGCTATCGTGGTGGCGATGAACAAGATGGACCTGCCCAACGCAAACCCAGACCGCGTGCGGCTCGGCCTGCAGCAACTGGGCTTGCTCTTGGAGGAATGGGGGGGCGATATCGCTGTCGTGCCTGTATCCGCGCTGACTGGGGAGGGTGTCGATGAGCTTCTGGACCGTCTCCTGCTTGAGGCGGAGATGCTCGAGCTGAATGCGGATCCTGATGCGCCCTGCGAAGCGCTGATCATCGAGGCCCAACTCGAGACCGGCATGGGGCCAACCGCCAGCGTGCTGGTGCGTAACGGCACGCTGCACGTCGGCGACCTGATGCTGTGTGGTCACTATTACGGCAGGGCGAAGGCGCTCATCGATCACCTCGGCAAGCGCATTACCATGGCTGGGGCCAGTACGCCGGTCAAAGTTCTCGGTTTGTCGGGGGTGCCTCAGGCAGGGGATATGTTGATCACCTGCGAGAACGAACGCGAGGCACGAGAGACGGCTGCCGAACGCGAAGAGTTGTCGCGCCAGGGAGAACTTGGCGGCGAGCGTAAGGTCAGTCTCGAAGACCTCTTCCGGCAGATGGAAGAGGAGTCCCGCCAGGAACTGAAACTGATCGTCAAAGCGGACGTGCGTGGTTCGGTCGAAGCCATCATGGACAGTATCGCCCGCATCAAGTCCGACAAGATTCGTGTGAACGTCATCCACAACGGGGTGGGTGAGATAACCGAGAACGATGTCGCGTTGGCGGCCGCCTCGGACGCCCTCATCATGGGCTTCCACGTACGCGCCATGCCGGGCGTGAACCGGATTGCCAAGCAATCCGGCGTTGAAATCCGCCTGTACGGCATCATCTACGAACTCCTCGGACAGCTTGAGGAGGCCATGCGCGGTCGCCTCCGGCCGGAACACCGCGAGACCGCTATCGGCCAAGCTCAGATCATTCAGGTCTTTGAACTCAGCAGGTCCGGCAAGGTCTGCGGCTGCCGCGTCGAAACCGGTGCGGTCCGCGTCGGTTCCAGCGCTAAGGTTTTCCGCGAGGGTGAACTCATCTACAGCGGTCAGGTGGCATCATTGCGCCGGTTCAAGGATGACGTCCGTGAAGTCCGCAGCGGCGTGGAATGCGGCATCCGTCTGGACAACTTCGAGGACTTTGAGGTCGGTGACACGATCGAGGTTTTTGAGCTTACAGAAGTCACTCCCCAGCTCTGAACCGTCCGCTCGGTGACCGGGCGGACAGATGAGGCAGGTCTCCGACTCATGACCGTTAGCAAACGAATGGTACGCATAGACGAGCTGTTACGGCGTGAGTTGGGAACGCTGTGTGAAAAGTTGGTCGCGCCACACGTGCAGGCCTTGGTGACGGTCACCAAGGTTCAGTGCGCGCCGGATCTGCGCGAGGCGATGGTGTACGTCAGCGTGCTGGGCGACATTGAAACGCATGCCCAGACCATGCGATTGCTGCAGAGCGTGCGCCGTGAATTGCAGCAGGAGTTGGCCCACCGGGTCATTCTTAAGTACACGCCCAAGTTGCGCTTCCGCGAAGATCAGACCGCCGAACAGGCGGACCGTGTGCTGACCCTCCTCGATGGATTACAGATTCCCGACGAGCCTGGCTCTCTTGACGCCGCGCCCGCCGAGCAACCCGAGTAAACTCTGACCATGCCTCCCCAGGATGACTATTCCGAGAGTGGCCTGATCCTAGTGGACAAGCCGCAGGACTGGACCAGTCACGATGTCGTGAACTTCGTCCGTGGGCGCTTCGCGATCAGCAAGGTCGGGCACTGTGGCACTCTGGATCCCATTGCCACCGGCTTGCTGGTGCTGCTGCTCGGACGCGCCACCAGGCTCTCGTCGCGCCTGCTGTCGCAGGATAAAGTTTATACTGGGGTTCTGCGCCTGGGCGTGGAAACACACACTCAGGACCGTGCTGGGGAGATCACCGCAACAGCGGACTTCGGCAGCGTGACCTCGGACGCAGTCCGGGCTGCGGCGGCCCGTTTCGTGGGCTCTATCATGCAGGTTCCGCCCATGGTCTCCGCACTCAAGCGGGATGGACAGCGCCTCTACAAGCTGGCCCGCCGTGGCCAGGAAGTAGAGCGTGAACCCCGCCCGGTCCAGATTCACCGGTTTGACATCGACACCATAGATATCCCGATGGTGCGCTTCACGGTTCACTGCAGCAAAGGCACGTACATCCGTACCCTGTGCGCAGACCTTGGGAAGACCTTGGGCTGCGGCGGTCATATGTACGACCTGCGACGTCTACGTAGCGGCAGCTTTCGCATTGAAGACGCGCATACCATTGAGACCATCAAGGCGTGGGATCGTCAGACGTTTATGGCGCAAATGACGCCCCTAGCCGACGTCGTGGTTGGCCTGATGGACACTTAGACGCCTGCTTACAGCCCCAGGCTCTGGTCGACGCCATGACCCTGATGACAGCAAGTGTTCCGGTTGAGTTGCGGTCTATACACGGCATCCAGCGCATCGTGGCGGCGTTCGGGGTGTTCGATGGCGTTCATCTGGGGCACCGACGCATCCTGGACCGCGTCCTCGATCTGGCCAGGCAGACGAACGCGGTGCCGACGGTGATCACCTTCGACACCCACCCTCGATCCGTCGTCTCGTCGGTCACCCCACCGCTTCTGCTCACCGCGATCCCACAGCGTTTGCGTCTGCTCGCCGACGTCGGCATACAGGCTGTCGTGCTCCTCCCCTTTGGGCCTGCAATGGCCTCCATGAGTCCTAGAAGCTTTCTTCTTACTTACGTGTTTGCGTCCAGTGGTCCGGAGGTTCTTGGCGTCTGTATCGGATCTGGCTGGCGGTTCGGCAAAGGCGGGATAGGGGGGGGCGATACGCTCAGCGACGTGGCATCGCCTTTCGGCTGCCGCGTGGAAAGTGTTGCCGAAGTGTCCTTGGACGGACGGACGATCAGCAGCACGCGCATCCGTGAGGCGGTACAAGCTGGCCAACTCGATCAGGCTGCGGTGCTGCTCGGGAGGCTGTTTTCGGTCTCCGGTACTGTAACGCGAGGAAAGGGCATCGGAAAGTCGAAGCTCGACTGTCCGACGGCAAACCTGCAGAACCCTGACATCGTGCTACCGCCGAGCGGCGTGTACGCAGCGCGCGCACACCGAGTGCCGCGAGGGGCCACGCTCCCTGGCATAGTCTACGTCGGCAGTTCCCCGACCTTCGTACCGGAGGGATCCCCTGCCCCGCCGAGAGTCGTGGAACTCCACCTCTTCGGAGTGGCCGAGTCGCTGTACGGTGAGGAGATCGACATCGACTTTGTTTCGATGCTTCGCGCGGACGCACGTTTCACTTCGGCGGACGCGCTCAGAGCCCAGATCACACGAGACATAGTCGAGGCGCGACACCTCCTCGGCCTGCCGCCAGGCTCCCCATAAGGGACCGCCGCCATCAGGGCGGGAGAGGTATCTCGCTGAGCCCTGTCCGAGTCACGCGGCTCGGCGCAGCAGGGGCAGGACGACAAGAATGAGACCCGCCGTCGTGCCCACCGCGCCGACAAGCCGCTGCCAGCGCGTCCCCCGCGCCATGGCCCCAAGCAAATCACGGAAACGCCACGGTGCTGAGATCAAGAACATCCCCCACAGCCCCACCGCATAGCACGCAAGGCAATAGAGGGGTCGCCACGAGACCATCTCAGCGAACGCACCGTGTAACAGGTACGTTGCACACAGCACAAGGAAGCCTCCCAGCGCTCGGGCAAAGAGATAGTCCAGGTGGTGGTAGATCAGGACTGCGGCGACAGGAACCAACGCCCACACCGCCTTGCGGTAGGTGGTCAAACCACCCTCAAGCATCAAGCACCCGTGGTAGGCGGCCCACAGCAGGCAAACCACGCCCAGAACCTCCCCCGCCACGCGGGCTCGCGGTAACCGCGCCGCCAAACCCGCATCAAGATGGCATCCGTGCCACACCGCGGCACCGCCAACGGCGAAGATAAGACCGAGACTGACCGACAGTGCTATAAACGCCATGAACGACTCCGTAGCCACCAAAAGGAAGCGCTGCTGAAACCGCAAGACAGACGTTGGCTCCAGTAAAGGTATGCCGCCGCTGGACAAGCCACCGTAAAACACCCGGGCGATCGCGCCCACCGCTACCTCGTGGTTGAAGAACATAAAGCAAGCCACGGCGGATACAACGGTGGTGGGACACAGGGGGGCGCAAGTCAGCTCCGTAGGGGTTGTTGTTCCGTTTCCTGCTGCATCCGGTGGGTAGATGGATCACTTAGCTTTGGGGGAGACTTCCCACGGGGCTTGTCGCTTAGGGGGAAGAAGTCGGTCCTGGCTCGCTCGATGGACAGAGCTATCCACTTGACCATGAGGGTACGGAACGTCTTGTCGGCGGCGAGCCAGGTCTTGAGTTCCTCGAGGTGTGTCGTCTTCACGAAGCGGCAGAAGGGCTTGCCGCGATGGACATACGTCAGCTTGTTGTGGGGGCCGTGCTTCTTGGGCTCGGTTAGGTGGTGGCATCGGCAGGTCGGAGTCCCGCGGACGTGATGCTGCAGCGAGATGCTCCCCGGATGCATGGGCTCAATCCGCAGCAACTCCTACGGAACTGACTTGCGCCCGAGAATTTGCCATGGTGTTGCGTTTACGCCCGGATGCCGGTATCTTGCATGACTGTGGTGCAGACAGTTTCTGTAGAGAGATCCAGCATGTCGCCTTCAGACCAGTCATCCACCGCAACGGTGAGGATTACGCTCCCGGGACGCTTCCGCAATTCCGCCTCACTGCAGGCGCCCCAAGGGGTACCCGCACCACCCGAAGCTGAGGTCAGCGCAGTCGCGCGGCGCGATGCCTCGAGGGAACGACCATGGGCCGCCTCGCGGGCTCTGCTAGACACGATCTATGATGGGCTCGTCGTCTGCGGTAAAGGAGGGTGCATCGTCGACGTCAATGACCGCGCCGCGGCCCTTTTCCAGCGTACGGTTGACGAACTCCTGCAGTCCGCTATTTCTGACATCATCGACGGGGCCAACGAAGACCTTATCGCAGAGCTTGAGGGCATGGCTGGCATTCAGCCCTTCGCCATTTTGGATGCCTACGGATTGCGCGCCGACGGTAGCGAGTTCGCCGCCGAGATCGCGGTCCATCCCATGGAGATGGACGACGGTCCCCGGCTCGTGTTCTTTGTGCGCGACATCACCCGCCGTATCCAAATGGAAAGGAAACTTGTGCGCCTCAGCAAGGCGGTGGACAGCACCAGCGATGGGATCGCCATCGCCGACGAAGAGAGGCGCCACATCTACCAGAATGCGTCTTTCTTACAGCTTATAGGCCCCCAGCGAGCCGCCTCTCTGGCCGAAGAGCACGGCTTTGGATGGCTGCTTGGGGCCGCCGCCGAATCCATGCAGCGAACCGTCGACGCCGGGCACTCCTGGAGCGGCCGGGCGGACCTCTCCACGGACCATGGCGCAGTGGTGCCGACGCTATTTCGGGTCGATCCCATCTGGCAGGAGGACGGCCGCATCCTCGGCAGCGTGGCCGTCGTCACGGATATCACCAAGGAACAGCAAGCGGAGGCCAAGCTTCGTCAGACATTGGCCGAATTAGAGCGGACCAACGCAGAACTCGGGCAGATCGCCTACGTGGCAAGCCACGACCTGAAGGAGCCGCTACGTGTCATCATCGGTTACCTTGATCTGCTGCACCGACGCTACGACGGGCAATTGGACGACACTGCACGCGGCTTCATCCAGAATGCGGTGGAAGGTGCCGACCGTATGCGCGACCTGATCAACCACATCCTGGACTACGCCCGCCTAAACCGTTCCCCAGGCCCGCTGACCACTATCAACGCGGCCTTGTTGGTGCGCCAGGCCCAGGAGAACCTACGGTCTCTGAGCGATGAGCGCCATGCCATCATCACCCTGGATCCACTGCCGGATATACGTACGGCACCTACGCGGATGGTCCAAGTATTCCAGAACCTCATCGACAATGCCATCCGTTACTGTGATCGAGACATACCCAGAGTGCATGTCCGAGCCGTGCGGCGGGAACAGAATTGGGTGTTCTTCGTGACCGACAACGGCATTGGCATAGACCCAGAACTGCAGAGCCGTGTTTTCATCCTTTTCCAGCGCTTGCATACGCGGGAAGAATACGAAGGATCGGGAATCGGTTTGGCTACTTGCAAGAAGATCGTCGAACGCTTCGGGGGGACCCTGTGGATCGAAGAAAGCAAGGTGGCAGGTGGGACCACCTTTGCCTTTTCCGTGCCGGTCGCAGGATGCGCAGGCTGAGCCGTCGAGCGCGGGGCAACGTGCGGTATTCAGCGTCGTCCGGTAACCCAGTCGGATTCGTACCAGAGCATGTGGTAGTCGGACCGCAGGTTGATACCCTTAACGTCGCGAAGCACGGACTCCAACTGCTTCAGAGCCCACAGTAGCATCATGTAAGGCTTGTCTTCCGCAGGCTCCACCACCCCTGCGTTCGTGCCACGCCGGTCAGACTTGGTCACGTCCGTGATATCTGCCACTTGCCTAAGCAGGGCCAGAAACAGGATCATCTGGCCCGGCAGCTTGCTAAGCTCCGCCTGATATGCGCAGAGACGATACCGCCAGAAACTCTCGCGCGCTTCTTTTGTTTTCAACTGCTCGACACACTCACCACACTCATCGATGAAACGCACCACGCCCACCGGGTTGACCAAGATCACCTTCTCAGCAGGGTCATAGCGGGTCGGTTCCATCTGCTCAACAGCCTGACATCCGCCGATGAAACGAACACGAATGCCGTCGCTCCCGGTGTGGTCCAGTACAAAGAGAGTTTGCAGTGCCTCAACGACCTTGGATCGGTTTGCTCTCAAACACAGGTCGTCGAGTTCCGCAAGGGCTCGCGCTGAAGGAGGGTCGGACTGCGTCGCGACGCGAGCCAGTTTCTCAAACTGACGCCAAGTAGATGAGAGTGTCCGAGGAGCCATGCCGGTAGACCTCTTGCGTAAAGCGCCAATATACCCCCCCTGCGGGGGCCTGTCCACGAGCCCTGTCAAGCTCGGCCGCCACCCAATAGAAAAGGCGGCACAGTTAGCACTGTACCGCCTTTTGGGTAAGAGAAAGGACTGGCAACGAGCTACTTTCCCGCACTCTTGTATGCAGTATCATCGCCGCGGAGGCCCTTCACCGTCGTGTTCGAGATGGGAACGGGTGTTAC
>CAILKC010000629.1 GCA_903834675.1 uncultured Victivallales bacterium
GTGCGGGCATAGAACTCGTCTAGCGGGAGCTTCGTGCGGAGCACGCTGTTGAACATGTTGTACTTGGCCAGATCGCGGTCGCTGATCTGGTCCTGCGAGCGGGCATGAAGGGCCGTTCCGGGCATGGGCGTGAGGAGGGTATAGCCTGCCAGTTCGACCGGGTTAGCGGCGGCAAACTCAGCCAGGGCAGCGAAGTCGTCGCGTCCGTAGTCAGGAGGGATGATGTGGTTGCCGCGCAGCATGATGCCATTGGCGGAGCAGACCTTGACCGCGGCGCTGATCTCCTCGACCTGCAGGGCCTTGTCGTAGCGTTGCAGCTCCTCCTGGCGAAAGGACTCGAAGCCGCAGATAACGACCTTCAGACCATTGGCCGCCAGCTTCTCCAGCAGGCGTGGATGGTGGGCCAGCGTGTCGGCGCGGATGTCCATGATGAAGATCTTGCGGATGCCTTCTTCTTCGATGCGGGTGAACAGCCGGTCGATGAAGGTGGTATCGATGATCGAGTTGGCGTCGGCGAAACGCACCGCGATATACTCATCGAGCGTCTTCAGTTCGGCGATCACGCTTTCGATCTCGCGTTGCAGGTAGGCGCCGTTGTACTGGGGCCAGATCGAACAGAAGGAGCAGCGGTGGGGGCAGCCCAGTGAGGTGAAAAGGTACGTCCCCGGGCCGTTCGTCTTGCCCACGACATAGGCAGGCAGCCAGGGGCGGAGCAGCGACCGGTCCGGCACCAGGAACTCGGTGGTGGCGGGGTTGCCTCCGACCGCGACCGGGGGCGTGGGGCGTAAGTGGCCGTCCTCGCGCACCAGCAACCCCGGCACGGAGGCTGCCTTGCCCCCCCTGGCGAGGGTGTCTGCCAGCGTTCTGAAGGTCAGGGCCGAGGAGCCGGGGCAGAGGATGTCGATCCAGGGCTGGTCGAGGTCGGCCGGGCAGAGGGTCACGTGCAGTCCGCCGGCCACGGTCACGACCTCTGGATTCCAGCGTTTTGCGGTGCGCAGCAACTCCAGACCGGCAGGCACTTCGGAGGCGATGAGGGTGACCCCGACGAGGTCGGGCTGGAAAGCCTCCAGGTGTTGCCGCAGTAGCTCTTGCGGCTCGGGCGCCTGAGGCCTCAGGTCGTATTCAGCCTTCATCTCAAGCAGGCGGACGTCGTGATGGCGCACCGCGGTCGCCACGGTCAGCAGGCCCAGTGGCGGCCCCACCAGCTTGCGGTGGATGAACGGCCGTGAGGCGTCGGTGGCGTGGTCGAGAATGGCGTTGTGCGGCGAGCGCGGCGGATTGACGAGTAAGATGCGCATAGAGGAGGGTCTCAGAGCCGCCGACGGACTAGGTCGAGAGCGGCCGCAAGCAGTTCGCTACGCTCGAAGACCGCGTCAACTAGGCGCAGCCGCAGCGCCTCGTCGGCACTGAGAATGCGCCCGCTCAGAATCAGCTCAAGGGCGGCGCCCCGGCCCACCAGGCGAGGCAGTCTGACCGTGGCGCCACAGCCGGGCATGACCTGCAACGAGGCCTCCGGAGCGCAGAAGAGGGCATTGGGGGTGGCGAGCCGGGCCTGGCAGGCTAAGGCCAGTTCCAACCCGCTGCCGAAACAACAGCCACTGACCGCGGCCACCACCGGAAACGATGCCTCGCTCAGGGTCTGCAAAGCCCAGGTGAGCCGCGTGACCATCTCCAGGTTGTCCGTGAATGGCTGCGTCCGAAAGCGCTCGAGGAGCTGCGGCAGGTTGGCGCCACTGGAGAAATGTCGGCCGCTGCCGTGGACGATCAGCCCCCGCAGGCGCTGGGCTGGCAGCCTCACCTCGAGGATGTCGAGGAGCGCGGCAATGAAGGCGTCGTCCATCTCGTTGCGGGGTGGCGCGTTCAGGGTCAGCAAGCCGAAGCCGTCACGCGCTTCGAGGGTAACGGGAGGAGCGTTCATGCTGGTCACGCTTCCCCCTCAAGGACGGCGAGCCCGAAGGCATGGTCGCCGGTGTGACTGATCGAGATATGGAGGCGCTGCTGGCTGAGGGCTGACCGCAGAGGCAGCGGCACGCCGTGCAGGCGCGGCGCCCCGTCGGGGTCATGGCCGATGTCGACCTCGCGTTCGCCAAAGCCGCCACCGGCGCACGTCTCGGGACCACGGGCAAGCGCCAGCACCGCTCGCTTGGCGGCGATGACGCCAGCCAGACGCCGCACCGGGGCGTCGACCAGACGGGCCCGCTCTTCGGCGCCCAGGCAAGCCTCCTCGGTCGCCTGCCGGGCCGCGGCCACCTCGCTGATGCAGCACTCTGCGACGTGAACGATCATCTGGCCTCAGAGGGCCTGGCCTGGCAGGCCGCAGCGGCCAGCTTGCAGAAGTCCTCAGCCTCCAGCCGCAGGGCCTCTCGGCTGGGCAGATTCCGGGCCGCCGCCACGGCCCGCATCACTGCCTGAATCTGGGCGCAGGTCCGTTCGGCGGTAAGCTGAGTCAGGCGTTCCCGGGCGCGAGGGAGCAGCTCCTGGCCGTCGACCACAGCATCGATCAGGCCCATGTCCAGGGCTTCTTCGGCACCGAAGACCGCGCCGCGCAGCAGGGTCTGGATGCAGGCGCCCCGGGGCAGCAGGTCCCGCAGCCAGAGAGCCGCGCCGAAGCCCGGCACGAAGCCCTGCTCGACCTCCGGCAGGCCAAACAGCGCCGTGCGTGCCGCGATGCGAAAATGGCAGGCGAGCGCGATCTCGAGACCGGCGCCGAGACAGGCCCCACGGATCGCCGCCAGCACCGGCACCGGCGCCTCGGTGAGTCGCGTCAGGAGCGCCTGTCCTTGCTCCAGCCGCCGCCGAAAGGCGTCCGGAGAGAGCTCCTTCAACTGGCGCCGCAAGGCCGCCAACTCGGCGCCCGCCGAAAAATGGCGACCGCTGCCGGTCAACACGGCGCCCTTGATGCCGAGGGCGTGCAGGCAGGCGGAGAGCTGGCCAAGGTCGGCAAAGACCGGGTCCGGCAACTCGTTGCGCGGCGGACGGTCGAGCTCCAGCCAGGCCAGCTCACCTTCCACGCGACAACGCAGGATGGGCTCTGCTGAAGGTACGGGCGTGTCCACGTCTACTCCCGCTTGAATGAGCCTGCATGAAGAAAGTTCAGCGTGTACCGAAGAACCTTCGTGTTCCTCATCATGAAGGTGTGCGTTGCGTGCAGCACAAGATGCTCCTTCATTCCCTCGACTTGAGTGCGCTCGACGGACACCTTTCCATCGTCGGCCCCCGGGATCAGGAGACTATTGATCCAGTTGATCGAGCGATCTCCGGCAATGATACCCAGCTCAAAGCCGACCGGTCCGAGTCGATTGGGAGTAGACGACGGACCGGTGCCAAGCTCGCTCCCCGCTGGACCGTTCAGGCGCCGGAACAACCACCATCCCCCCAGCCGATCCACAACCTCACTGCCGCGGTTGGGTGGACCCAGCATGACCACCCGCCCCAAGCGTGGGTCAGTCTTGCGGCTGAAATAGCTGCGGACCAGAATGCCCCCCAGCGAATGGGTGACGAAGTGAATCCGCGTACAGTCCTTGAGGGTCGCGCTCGCCAGCGCCGCGCCGATCGCCGCGTCACTCAGGTGTTCCACCGTATCCGTGCGCGACGGATAGCCGACGTTCAGGACGACGTAGCCCTCCCGCCGCAGGAACTTCTCCATGACCGACAGGCTCGCCGCCGTCCGGCACAGGCCGTGCAAGAGAATGACGCCCTCTTGCGCACTCACATTGCAGGCAAGGGAGGCTAACATGAAGAGGGGCATGAGAAACCGTCGAGGTCTGGGGGGCACATCCATCGTCTTGCGCTCAGCCCAGGAACGTGCAGACGTACTCGCAGAGCCCGGACTTCACCTCGATATCGAATCCCGACTTGGCCGGGACCTCGAACTGCTGGCCGGCGGCATAACATGTCAGCCCCGCCTTGCCCCGCACCTGCACCTCACATTCGCCGACGGTGATCTCCATCCGTTCCGCCTTATCCGTGCCGAAATGGAACTTCCCCGGGAAGATCACCCCCACGGACTTGCGGGTGCCGTCCGCCAGGAGAATCGTGTGGCTTAGAACCTTCCCATCGAAGTAGACATTCGCCTTGGCCACCACGGTGACCCCTTTGAACTCCAAGGTCGCGCTGTTCATCGTTGCTCTCCTGCGAGTGTGTTTTGTTACTGCGGTCAGCGACCGAGCGCTTGCGAGGTCCGCTGAACCGTCTTGTTAGCCGGGAATCTGCGCGCGAGGTCACGGCCGACGCTCGAGCCGGCCAGGGACAGGCACAGCCGTCGCAGTTGCCGGATGCGTTGCAGCCGTTGTCCCACGGCCTCCTGGCTCATATCAAGCTTCATCGCTGATACTCCTGAGGTGCTCTATGTCATCCTGGTCCTGGCCACTTCGGCGAAAGGACTTCAGCAGGATGAGACCCGCCGGGGAGACGACCTTCAAAGGCCGCCCCTCCCACGCCACGGCACGGCGGGTTTCCCATGCCGCCGCGGTCTCGGGGGTCACCAGCAGGAGGTCAAGTACCAGTTCTTCCCCGGTCTCCAGCTCAATCTTGACCAGACGGTATATCTGGATTTTCCCCCCGTGGAACTCCATCGGGGCGCCACTCGAGGTAAAGCCCAAGGGCTCAACGGCGCGCTTGGCGCGGAACCGCGAATCGAGCTGGATCAGCAGATCGATGTCCAGGGTCGCACGTGGCAGGCCGTAGACAGCCATCGCCAAGCCGCCGCACAGCGCATAGTCGATGCCCTCTCCAGCGAAGGTCCCCGTCACGGCCTTCAATTCGTCAAGGATATCCATGGGTAGCGCCTCTTGCGGCGAACGTTGCGGCTCACCGGCGCGGTACTCCGACCGCCAGGCCTCAGGTTAGGTTGCGCGCAACCTAACCCGACCTGTGCAAAAGAGAGACCGTCTGGAGCGCTGAAGGCGCGCGGCCATACCAGCCCAGGGCAACGCCCTGGGACTGGGACGGTTATGGGTTTGAGCCCTGTAGGGGCGACCTATCTCGCCTGTGCTTTGGCGCCGACGTCGTATGGCCCGCCCCTTCAGGGCTCAATCTGTGGTGTGAACTGGTACCCAGGGCGTTGCCCTGGCTGGTATGGGGCGCCCCTTTGGGGCTGAATACCCCGACCCACCCTTATTGCACAGGTCGAGAAGAAGGCGGCTTTCACCGGTCGTGTCTGTCGCCTGGACATGGCGGTTCTCCTCATGGGTGAACCGTGCGAACGGGAGACGGTTCTTAGCGAACGCCATGAAGGTAGCCGTCGAAGCCGTGGACGCAAAGGGGCTTGATAGGAGAGGTGCAGTGGTCGCGGTGGGGCAGCTCCAGTTTCTGCACCAGCCCAGCCCCATGGCGGGCGAAGGAGCCTGGCTCGGGCGAGCGGCGGGGGTGGGCGGTCCTTCATCGGGGTCGCAACACCCTGAGCGCCAGTTCCTGACCCTGCCGGTATGCTGGCACGACAGAGCCGCGACAGACGGCGAAGAACCCGTTTGAGTTGTGGCTGGCGGTGACTACGGTAGCCGCGTCCACCGGCTGCCTGTGGCGCCGGCGGCTCAATCCGCAGGGCGCGGCAGGCCGCGCCCTCCAGGCGTGACGGCGTCCCAGACGGGCGGACGCCGGGATGACGACATCCTGCCGCCGGTTCACGAGCCGGCGCCGAGGCGTGCCGCCGAGGATCGACCGACGGACCACCGGCAACAGAGAGAGGCACAACCATGTCCGACTGCAGCGTCGCGCGCTACGCGGCCGTCAACGGCGGTTTTGAGATCTTCGGCTCCAGGGAGCAGTTCAACCGCGTCTTGTACGGTTCGCACCGCAATGACCACAGGACGGAGAGATTCTTCACGTTCGCCGGCGACGCGCCGATCTTCATGGGCGCCACAACCGATTACACGAAGAACCTTTACAGCTACTACGCCAAGAATGGCCTGTTGAAGAGCGGCCTGGCTCTGACCAAGGGCAAACACGTGCCTTTCTGCTATTCCCCGGAAACCGACCTGAGCTCGCAGTGGTTCCATGACGCCAAGGACATCCGCAGCCGTTTCGTCGAGGGCGTCATGACCTACGAACTGACGCAATGCTCGCTGTGTTTCCCCGACGTGCGAGTTGAGATCGAGGCGCTGCCGCTGCTCGACGAGGATGGCTTCCTGATCCATTACCGCATCACGACCGATCAGCGGGTCATCTTCTGCGCCGGTTTCGGCGCCATCACCGACTATCTCAACCGCTTTGAATACAGCAAGATCAAGGACCGCGAATACCATGTCGGCGACAGCCGAGACAACACGCTGAGCTGCGGCGTCAACCGGGTGACCTTGCAGGGTCCGCGCGAGGTTACCTTGCGCCTCGGCGCCAGTTTCGACGTCGCCGTTTCCCGCGCCTTGCCGGAGGCTTTTGGCGAGCCGTTTCCCGGCTCGTTCATGACCGACCGTCCGGGCAGCGACTCCGGCTGTGTAGCGCGCCTGGAGCGGGTGATCGCGCCCGGTGAAACGCTGGACGGTTTCCTGGTCATGGTGCGCAACGAGGATGAAAGCGTGCTCGACCAATGGCTGCGGCGCGCCGATGCCGTCACCTACATCAAGGACAAGATCCGCGGCAAGACCCGCCATTTTCAGATGGACACCCCTGACGCGCAACTCGATCTCACCGTGTCTCCGACGGTGATGGCGCTGGACGCCTCGTGGCATGGCAGCACCTTCTATCACGGCGCGCACGGCTACCACACGCCGTTCTTGGGCTGGCGCAACTACTACGCACCCACCGCCATCGGCTGGAAGGAAAGAGTCAGCACGGCGATCCGGGCGCACCTGGCCACCCAACTGCGCGCCGACGGAGCGGAGAAGGTCTGGTACGACGGCTCCGACCGCCCCGAACTGGATCACGAGGGAACCCAGTATCACCACCTGACCAACATCTCCGGCCGCCTGCCGGCGTTGCTGCACCGCGACGATATCTACAACATGCACGAGGTGTTCATGAGTATGACGCTGCATTACATCGAGCATGAACTCGATCTGCAGCTCGCCGCGGAATGCTTCGAGGCCCTGAGTCTGCTGCTCGATCACGAGGAGCGCATCTACGACAGCGACAACGACGGACTCTACCAGAATTTCCTCAATACCTGGATTTCCGACGGCCACTCCTACAATGGCGGCGGCTGCGCCCAGAGTTCGGCGTACAACCTGCAGGCCAATGTGTTGATGGGGAAGATCGCCCGGAGAATCAACCGCGACCCGGCGGTGTTTGAGGCGCGCGCCGCCAAGATCCAGCAGGCGCTGCAGGGGCGGCTGTGGCTCGAGGATGCCGGCGTCATGGCCGAGTATATCGATACGGTCGGCAACCGGCTGATCCATCCCTCGCCGGAACTATCGACCCTCTATCTGGCGATCGAATGCGGCGCCGTCGACGATTTCCAGGCCTGCCGGATGTTGACCTTCAGCGAACGCTGCCTGGAAAACAAACGCACCGCCTGCCGGAACGGCCGCCTCGTCTACTCTGCCAACTGGCGCCCCAGGAAGTACTCCACCTGCGGCCTGTATCCCTCGGAAAACGCCTGTTTGGCGCTGGCGTATTTCCGGATTGGCGACAAGCCGCGCGGCTGGGAGATTCTCAACGGCCTGGTCGATGCCTACTTCCTCAGCCGCAACCCCGGTCTGATGCGGCATGTGGTCGCTTCGAGCGGCGGCTCCGAGCTCGGCGATCTGGACTTCACCGACACCTCAAGCACCTACTTGCGCCTGCTGATCGAGGGGGTCTGGGGTGTCGCCTATCACCTGCTGGATGATTATATCGAGATCAAACCGGCCCTGGATGACCAGTGGGACCACGCCTCGTTGACGCTGCGCGATATGAGCCTTGATTACATCCGCCGCGGCAACCAGGAAAGCTGGCGGCTGCATACCGTCAACCCGGCGGTCAAACGCCTCAAGATCGCCATGCGTTCCACTACGGTCGAAGGCGTCTACCTCAACGGCGAACGGCACGAGTACCGCATTGACGCTGGCATCGGCGTTGCCTATATCGTGGCGGAAACCCGGCAGACCGGGGTGCTGCGCTGGCAGATCTACCACGGACGTCAGCCGGTGCCCCAGCACCTGGAGACGCCGCGCCTTACCTCCTTTGCCGGCAATCGGCTTGAGATCGCCGCCACCGCCGCAATCGAAGCGCTCGCCGACCGCGCGGGCGTCCTGGCCGAGCCGGCGATCTCCGGCAAACTGCTGCGCGGACGCTGCGCTAAAACCAGCGGCGTGCACACCTTGTTCGTCAAGGTCGTGCAGGACCAATTCCGTGCCTGGTTGCCGTGTGAGATCAAGGTCAACAGCCTCGACTTCCCCGTTGCCCCGGCGTATCTTGACATCACGCCGCAGGTACGGCAGGAGCCGCTTGACCTAAGCACGGCCTTCAACTGCGAGTTGACCCAGATTCACCGGCAACGGTATCTGTCGCCGCGACCCTCCGGCTACTCCATTGGGGTGCGGATCAACGGCCGCTACGCCTGGGAATGGAACCACTGCGGCCACAACGCGCTGGAGATCGACGATTCCCGCTTGCGCCACGCCCAGGGCGCGGTCACCGTCAGCTCCGGGATTGTCTTTGCCACGCCGCCAGCCGGACTCAACGTGGCCTGCGCCGCGCTCTGGGACAACTTCCCGACCCTCCTCACCGTGGACCTGGCCGGCAAAGAGGCCGCGGAACTGGCGATTCTGTTCATCGGAGTCACCAACGCCATGCAGAGCGGGGTGGAAAACGGCGCCTTCGAGGTCGTCTATGCCGACGGCGAGATACAACGCCTGGCGCTGGTGCACCAGAAGAACTTCGACGACTGGCTGGTTCCCGCACTCCAACGCGAGAATGAGTCGTTCTACTTCAGCGACTTCAATCACGCCATGGTCCAGCGGTTCACCCTCGCTCCGGGCCGGAAATTGGCCGCGTTGCGGATCGCGGTAACGGCCAATGAAGTGATCATCGGGCTGCTCGGCGTCACCCTGCTGCGTTGACGTTGCCCTTGAGGAAGACGCACCGGCCGCATGCCGCCTTGGCCTGTGCCAGGTCAACGGTTGTGGATGACCTCACGCTTGAATGGCCATTCGTTATGGCTATAGTTCCATTGCCTATAGCAATTATGCCTTTGCCAAATGGGCCGCTGTGAGGCTATACCCATGCCAACCTGCAATGTCACGCACTTCAAGAATCATGCCTTGGGAATCCTGACGCAGATTGCCGAATCTGGCGAGGAGTTGACGGTTACCCGGCATGGCAAGGAACTGGCCCGGGTCTCCCCTATCCGCGCCGCCCCCAGGGTGCAGCTGGGGCAACTGCAGGGAACGGTCAAGTTCAACGGCGATATCGTGGGCCCGCTGGGGGACGAAGACTGGGATGCCTGCAAGTGAGATACCTGCTCGATACGCATACGTGGATATGGATGAATGCCGCGCCTGACCGGCTGTCGAAGGAGGTTCAGCGGCGCATGAATGCTCTTGGCCGAGATGATGAACTGCTCCTTTCGGCCATTTCCCTGTGGGAACTGTGCAAGTTGGTGGAGAAGGGGCGTATCACTCTCTACGAAGACCTTGAGACATGGGGCAAGAAGGCGTTGACTATCGGTGGGTTGCGGGTGATTCCCATCGATTTTGAGGTTGCCTTCAAGTCAACTACTCTTACCCCGCCTTTTCACCACGATCCGGCCGACCAGATCATCGTCGCCACGGCCAGGCTGCATGACGCCACCATCCTGACCAAGGATCGTCTGCTGCTGAACTATCCGCACGCCAGATCGCTATGGTGAACCTGTGGCGGCGTGATTCGGGAGGTGTGACAACCTCCTTGCGAGAGTTCTCGCCAGCGCCGACCGGCGCAAGCGCTGGTCGGCCATTGAGGGACACAGGGAAGATCGGCGAGGCGTTTGCCCCTACCGTACGCTTGCCGGTCCGGGATCGAACCTGTTGCGCAGGTCTGAGTCGAAGGGCGCGTCGCGGATCGCGCGGTCCTTGTTCAGGTGTCGGTAGTTGAGCTTCCAGCGGACCACCCCAATGTCGCGCGGGTTGGAGTCAGGCACTGTCGAATAGCCGGTGCCGAACGCCGTGAGCAGGGCCCCATCCGGCAGAATGACCGTGGACGTCGCCTGGCTGCTCGCCACCCAGGCCCACTCCCCCGTCTTGTTGCCCTTCCAGGCGGAAAGAATGTACTTGTGATCCAGGTCCCAGGTCTTGCCGTTGTCCCGGCTCACGATCGCTTCTACCCCAAACTGCGGTATGCCGTCAGTGGCGTTGATGTAGCCGGCGCGCACGACATAGGTCATCACGATGTCCCCGTTGCGCAGCACCACCATACTCGGATGGTGCCGGCCCCAGTCATAGAGCTTGACCACCTTTGACCACGTGAGCCCGTTGTCCTTGGAGATCGACACCCCCAGGCCCTCGTAGTGGTCGTTCTCCTTCACGAAGCGTGGCGGCACCACCGTCCTGCAGGCAGCAACGAGATCGCGGTTCTTGGCACGGGTGATGCAGACCTCGTTGACGCCTTCCCACTCAGGAACTCGGATCGCGTCACCCCACGTCTGCCCCTCGTCAGCGCTGACCCGCATGAAGGCCTGCGCCGCGCCGCCGGATGGCGTGTCCCCCCTGCAGGTGTAGCCCGTCTGTACGAGGCGGATCACCTTCCCGGTCTTTGGGTCCCGGTCAACGAAGAACGGATCCCAGCCGCCGATGGTCTTTCCCTTGTCGACAAAGGGAGCGGTGACCGTGTCGGGCCAGGTCCTGCCATAGTCCCTGCTCATGATGCCTGAGTGGACCATCACCTTGCCCGAACCAAGATACGTCAGTCCCACCTGCATATCGACCGTCGGCGTGCCCTGGCCGTCCGTTCGCATGTAGCAGGGCTTGCTCCAGGTTGCGCCGTGATCCTTGCTGACCATACACGCCCCCTTGTGCGGAGCCTGATAGGCCACCAGCATCAGGATCTCGTCCTTCTCAGGCATGTTGACGATGTACGGGACCGCCACCACCTCGTCCATTTTCTCCGTGACGTTCTGGATCTGCCCTTTCAAGTCGATCCTGGCAGCGTGACCGTTCAACTGCTGGATGACCTGGGGTTTCCAGTCTGCGGCGCAGAACGATACCAGTGCCGCCGACACAAGAGAGCCAAGGGCGCGGACTGACAGGGTTCTCATGAGCGTGCTACCTCACTTTTCTTGCGGAGCGGAGTTTCGAACCTGAAACGTGCCTATTTCTCAACCAGCAGACTCAGCGGTTTGTAGATTCCGCCGGCGCTATTGTCCACTCGTATCACCAGCAGGTTCTCCTCTTGACTTCGGGTTCACTTGGCATCCCTTCAATAACGATCAGGAGGGCAGTGGCCCCGGTGCCTGCCCTTGCTGCTGCTCTTCAGGCGCAGGCAGGTCAGCACCTGCTGGCGGTGCA
>CAILKC010000630.1 GCA_903834675.1 uncultured Victivallales bacterium
ACGTCCCGCCGGAAGTCTCCCCCAAGAGTCAGGTGACCCGTTTTGCTCGCCGGAGGCGGAGACGATCGAAACAGAAGCCCCAACGGAACAGACCTGCGCCCCTCAGGGTGGCAGGGCGGTTTCAAAGTTGGCAGCCTGGTTGCCTGTGAGAGCGTGAGAACGTGATGGTGTGATAGCGTCTCAGACCCCCTGCCCCCGGCTACACACTCACGCTTTCACGCCCTCACGCTTTCACCCGTCGTGTCGGCCAGCAAGCACGGCTGCCGGAAAACAAAACCGCCCTGTCAGGGTGGTTTCAAGACCGTGGACGGCCCCGTCGTCAGGTCGGGTTTGCGCGGCCGGGACGCGGGTCATTGCGGGCTGGCCAGAACGGGGCCGACTCGCTCGAGGGCAGTTCTCCGCCACGGCTGCAGGCCCCGCCCCGCTCACGGCTGGGGCGTGACCGTGATCTGCAGTTCGACCATCACGGTGGTTCCTGCCGCGACCTTGTCACGGAGCGGGTAACCGGCAAGCAGGTACTCGGCCGTGTTCCACTTGCGGTGGTCCACCAGGCCGAGTGGGATCGAACTCTCAATCTCCAGACGCGCCACCGGGCCGCTGACGGAGATGTGGGTCGCGGCCGGTAGCAACTGCGCCTCGCCCAGTTCCGCGGGCAGGATCACCGTCTGGCCCGCCGCGGTCGCGCTGGCGCCGGCGTACTGACGGATGGGAAAGCCGAGGTAATGCCGCCACAGGCGCAGGTTCAGCTCCTGGGGAATGACGAAATCGAAACGCAGGGCGAAGCGATTGTTGGCGGTCAGGGTACAGGTCTCGGTGAATTCAAGGCGCTGGTCGCCCTCCGTGAGCACCCCGCGGAAGACGGTGCGGGCCGCCTCTGGGGTGACCTTGATCTCGGGTTCGGCGTGCTCCGTGACGCGGTAGCGTTGCATGGGTAAGTTGAAGATGCCGGGCCAGCCACCGGTCAGCAGGGGTTCGCCCTGCAGCAGGATCTGGCGCAGCTCGCCAGTGGGATCGAAGCGCAGTTCCAGTCCGGTGGGGGTTCGGGCCACGACCAGGCCGCCGTCGAGTTGCACTACCTGAAGGGCCGTCGGTGCCTGCCGCGTCAGCCTGGGCGGGGCCTCGGCACCCGGGGTCACCGGCTCGTCGGTGGGCAGGAAGATGCGGCCATCGTAGCGTGGGATCGTGCAGCGGTTGCCCACCCGTCCCGTGCTCACATCCTTCAGCCGCTCTGGCAGCTCGGCCACGGCATCATAGGCGGTGCCATTGACCACGACCAGGCCCCCGTCGAAGGCGCGCTGCCACAGGCCGTCGGCCCGCCGTACGGCCGCGCCTCGCGGAAAACCCAGCGGTGCGTCGTACTCGGGGTACCACCACCAATTGCCCCGCGATAGCCCGTTCCCGCCGTCGTAACCGAAGTAGCCATCACCCAGCAGCGTGGTCGTCAGGCCAAAACGCATCATGGGCAGATCCGCGCTGCGGGCCTTCTCAATCCGGGCGGCGCGGTCCTCGCGGCTGCGCTTCGCATTGCCCCAGGGGTCTTCCACCACACTGCGCGGGTGGCAAACCAGCATGGTGACGATTGGCGTGCGGCTCTCGCGACACCACCGCAGATAGCGCTCCAGGTAATCCTCGAACGCGACGCTGCCGTCCGCGACCCGATTGAGCTCATCCTCGGCCAGGCAGCCGTTGAGAGTGGCGAAGCCGCGCCTGGGCAGATTCCAGTCGTTGATCATCACGATGGCCTTGCCCTCCCGCAGTTGGGCGGTGCGCGGCACCAGCCACTCGTCCGGCGCCCAGCAATCATAGAAGACGCCGTCCATCAACGGCCTCGCCATGATCTCGTCGCGGGTCTTATCCAGGTTGAACTGCAGCACTTCGGGCAAGGTAGTGTTGATGCGGAAATACCCCGGCCAGCCGCTCCAACGCTCGCCGTTGCGCCGGTCCCACCAATGCGCGGGCAGACTCGGATTGTCGGGTCCCTCGACCACGTCGACGTAGGGCAGATACAGGCACTGCGGGTTTACCTCACGCAGGCGGCTGAGGTTCTCTTCCAGCCGGGCCAGCGCCTTGGGCCAGCGCGGATCCTCCCAGTCGTAGTGCAGATCGTAGCCGCCGCCGATAATCAGGTCCAGCTTCGACCACCACGCCGCGCCCTGCTCCCAGGTCTGCCACGACAGGCCGGCGCCATAGCAGGTGCCGATACGCGGAAACCCTGGGTTCACGGCGCGCGGATCACGCGCCTCGACCGCGCCAGCGCCGAGGGTGGCTGCCAGCATCATGCAGGGGATCGTCCTCGAATCCATGCCGCACCTCCTTGGGGTTAGGGCTGCTGCTTCTTCCGCGCGGTAACCACCCTGGAGTCGGCGGTCCGCACCGGCTCTGCCGGGGCTTCCGCCGTATCTGGTCCTGCAAGACGGCGGATACCGCGAACCCGCCCGACACGGGCCGGGCATCGCGGGCTCCAGGGCCACCACGAGATACCGCGAACCCGCCCGACACGGGCCGGGCATCGCGGGCTCCAGGGCCACCACGAGATACCGCGAACCCGCCCGACACGGGCCGGGCATCGCGGGCTCCAGGAAAACCACACCGGAGCCCGCGCCTCGGCCGTGAACCTAGCGCAGTATAGTACCCGCTGCCGGACTCGCCCGCGCTGGTTCCAGAGATTGCGCTGTTGAGAGTTCGGCGACCGGGAGTGCAGGACCATGTTGAAAACTGTCATCGATGCGATCGCCCGCGAGTTCAACCCGGGGCTGTGCCTGCGGGACATCCGCAACCACTGGGCCTGCCGCTGCACGGTGCCCGGCCCAGGGATGCACCAGGCCGCCGCCCTGCTGCGCGAACGCTACCGCGAGAACGGCGCCGTCGAGGCGCAGGTTTTTCCCTATCCCGCAGATGACCGCACCGAGTGGCTTGACGGCCGCCGCAATCCGCTCGAGTGGCAACCGCACGCCGCCGAGTTGTC
>CAILKC010000631.1 GCA_903834675.1 uncultured Victivallales bacterium
GCATTGTAGCCGTAAGCGTAGCGGCCGGTCCCCAGGGATGGACACAGGCCGGTATTGCTATTGTTGAGGTAGACGTCTAGCAATGCCGTCGTACCCGGAAAGGGATGCCACGAGATCAGTCCTTGTATGCGGGGCATCCAGAACTCGTTGTTGTCATCGACATACATCATCGCCCCGAGGGTCAGTTGCTTGATGTTGCTGACGCAGGACGACTGCCGCGCCTTCTCCCGCGCCTTGGCCAAGGCGGGCAGCAGCATGGCGGCCAGGATGGCGATGATCGCGATGACGACCAGCAACTCAATCAGCGTGAACCTCTTGCGTCTCATCTGTGTGAGCCCTTTCTGAACTATACGACCAGACCGCCACACACCCGTGGGGATCGTGCCTCAAAATACTGCCAAAAGGCCAAACTGCCAGTTCCGCCGACTCAGCTCAGATCCTTGCCGCGCCAGGCGAAGTAGAGGGTTCCAGCCAGGCCGAAGGCCGTGGCCACGGCCAGGTTGCAGCCCGGGGCCAGGGTCCAGAGCCAGCCGGCGCCGAAGGCGACCACGCCGACGATGACATCGCGGATGAGGTAGTAGGCGCCGAAGGTGGCGGCTTTGGCTTCCTCGGGGGCCAGGTCCAGGATCAGGGACTTGCGCGTCGGCTCGCCGAATTCCTTCAGGCCCCGGACCACGAAGGCCACGGCCAGCAACGGTAGGACCAGCCCCGGCCGGCCCAACCATTCGGGGACCTTGCCGGCCAGGTAGAGCACGGTCGGAAAGGCGGTGAAGAACGCGAAGGTGGTGACGATGTAGGGCTTCTTGCCGCCGCGGTCTGCCATCCGGGCCACCGGCAGGTAGACGACCATGGCCACGACCATCTCGATGGCCGTCAACCAGCCAAACACGAGTTCATTCTGACCCAGGTGGGTACAGACCCAGACCGCCAGAAAGGCGTAGGGCAACTGCTCAGAGAAACGGATCAGGATGTCGGCCACCAGCAGCGTGCGCAACTCCGGCGAGAACCAGCGCAGGGACTCGCGCAAGGGCGCCGGGGGCCGCATGCTGTCCGGCGCATCCTCGACGAAGAGCAGCATCAGCGCCACGGACACCAGCGCCAATACCAGGGCGGCGCCGAAGGCCAGGCGGACACCCTGGGTGAGCCCCAGCCAGCCGATGATGACCCCGCCCAGGACCGGTCCCAGTGCCATGGGCAGGCGACGGACCAACGAGTGAATGCTGACCCCGAGGACGCGCCGGTTCTTAGCCACACTGCGGTTGATCAGGCTCATCACGGCCGGCAGGGAGATCGCCGTCCACGAGATGAAGAACAGCGAGCCCAGGAAGACGGCCCACCAGGTCGGCACCAGGATCACCACCAGGTACCCGCAGCACGCCAGCAGGGTGAAGATGACCAGGGCGCGCCGGTAGCCGAAGCGGTCGCTGATCCAGCCCCCGGGGTAGGAGTAGAGCGCCGACAGGATATTGTCGAAGCCGTTGAGCGCACCCATGAGGGCCGGCCCCGCTCCCAGCGCCCCCAGGTAGAGCGGCAGGAAGCGCTCGGCCATCTTCTCCCCCAGCCCGACGAAGACGACCATCAGCAACATGCTGACCATGGCTCGGTTGAATACTGCGGTGGGGCCCGAGGCGGGAGCGGATGGCGCAGACATGGGGTGCCGGCTCTCTTTCTCGCTCCGCGCGTCA
>CAILKC010000632.1 GCA_903834675.1 uncultured Victivallales bacterium
GAGCAGGCGGTGGTGACGACCCAGGTCTCGCCGCGGATTCCCAAGGCGTGCGCCAGCGCCTTGCCAAAAGCGTAGTACTGGGCCTGGAGGTTCATGCGTTCACTGAAGGCCTCGGGCGCTTTGCCATGCTTCCAGCGGTACAGGCTTTCGCCGGAGCGCAGGCCGCCATTGCAGGTCCCGAGCACCAGGGCGGTGTCGGTGCGGAGGTCTTCGGGCTGGAGGTCGGCGTCAGCGAGGGCGCGGCGGGCGGCGCAGACGGCGTACTTGAGATAGGCATCGTCAAGATCGGCCCGTTCCTGGGCGGTGAGTTCGGCCTCCGGGGAGAAGTTGCGGATCTCCCCGACCAGGTCGGTGGTGAAGCACGAGGCATCGAGGCTGGTGGCGGGCGCCAACCCGTGCCGACCGGCGCGCAGGCTGGCCAGGACCTCGGCCGCCGAGTTGCCGATCGGGGTCAACATCCCCATCCCCGTCACTGCCGCCTGCAGACGCACGCCCTGTCGGCGCAGGGGCTTGCCCAGCACCACCTTGCCGGCCTCGTAGGTGAGGGGTTCAAGATGACCGCTGAAACGGCCCTTCTGGCGGCGGAAGAATTCGCTCCAGACCGTGATGAACTGCTGGTAGAGTTCGTCGGTGGACAAGGTCGGGTGCTGGGCCACGACGTTGGCGCCGTTGTAGTGGCTCCAGGTCCGGTCGAAGATCCGTCCCTGGCGTTCCAGGCGGTCCCAGTGAACCGATCCGGGGTAGGGGGTGAAGAGGAAGAACTCCGCGGTCCGGATACCGGCTTCGGCGCACAGGGCCAGGATGCGTTCGGCGATGGAGTTATCGTCCCAGTCGCGGCCGAGGGCAAAGGACCCGAAGAAGCGAATCTGCCGATCCTCGAGACGACGGACTAAATCGCACAGCATGGTGCGTTCGCGCGGCGAGCCTTGCAGGGCGCGGATGGACAGCGGATCGACATTCATGGTGCAGTAGAAGTTGGACACGCCGACGCGGGCCGCCAAGTCAAGGAAATCGTCGTCCGTGTTGAGGGCCATGGTCGAGGCGACGAAGTACTTCTTGCCGAGCGGCGCCAGGGCGGCAAAGAGCTCGCGGGCATAGCCGACCATGCGGCGCTGGGGAAAGAACAGCGTGTCGTCGGCCAGGTAGACATTCTCGAACTTCAGCGTCTTCACCTCGGCCACGATCTGGTCAATGGGGCGGAAGCGTATCTGCGAGCCCATGTGGGCGGGGATGGCACACATGGCGCAGTTGTAGCAGCAACCCCGGGTGATCTGGAGCAGATCCTCGTCCCAATCGTAGGTCGTCTTCGCGTAGAAGAGGTCGCGGCGCGGAATCCGCAGTTTGGCGACATCAAAGCGGCAGCCGCCGATGTACTTGGGCTTGAGCTGCCGGGCCGCGGCGTCCTTCAGGATCTGTTCCCAGGTCGGCTCCACCTCGCCAACGTTGACGGCATCAGCGTGTTCGAGACACTCTTTGACCATGAAGGAGGGGAAAAGCCCGCCCATGATGACCTGCGTCCCGTGGCGGCGGAAGCCGTCCGCGATCTCGAACGCCCGCGTCGCCTGGGGCGTGAAGCAGTTGATCGCCACCAGGTCCGTCTTGGCGGCGTAGTCGATCGGGTCGCCCGCGTTGTCGTCGAGCAGCTCGATCTCGACCTCGGCCGGGGTCCAGGCTGCCATGATGGGAATGCCCAGCGAGGGCGGCGTGGTGAAGTCAGCCAGGAAACTCTTGACCAGCCCGGTCACTTCGGCAGAAGCCGACAGGAAACGCTCAAATCGGGGATAGACGAAGGTGACTTTCATAGGTCAGAGCACTCGGGTTCCACGGCGGACCGCCCAGAGGGCCGCGGTGCGGGCATAGAACTCGTCTAGCGGGAGCTTCGTGCGGAGCACGCTGTTGAACATGTTGTACTTGGCCAGATCGCGGTCGCTGATCTGGTCCTGCGAGCGGGCATGAAGGGCCGTTCCGGGCATGGGCGTGAGGAGGGTA
>CAILKC010000633.1 GCA_903834675.1 uncultured Victivallales bacterium
CCCTTTGGGCCTTGGTGCCCGATTTCAGCGCCGTAGGTGCGGCCATCCCTCAGCCCAGCCCAGCGGGCTGGGTAAACAGGTTCCATGTGCCCGAGCCCCGAAGGGGCGCAATAGCCCCCCGGCTCTGCCGCCGGGTTCGGGCGGCGAAGGTCCGTCTACGAGACGAGGGATTCCGCTTGAAGGCGGTACACCAAACGGGGACGCGCCACGCTCAAACCGTGTACCTGAGTCGTTACGGATGGGCAATCGTTGTCGCGCCAGACCACGGCAAGATACGGGTGCAGTTCAGCCTGGCTACCCGGAACCAGGCAGGGGATTCGATCCTTGGTGCTGAAGACCAGATGCAGCAGAACCCGGGACCGTGATTGTGGCATGACGTGGTTCCCGCTATCGCGACCCTTCAGGCCGCACCAACCCTACCCCATCATACCCAGGCCGCTGGCCTGGGCTGAGGGATGCCGGCCCTTTGGGCCTCGGAACCAAGGGCACAATAGCCCCCGTGATGCCGCCGCCGCGGCGGCCACGCAGGGCCGCCCTCCAGGCGATCCGGCGCGTCCCGGCCGGATCGGAATGGGAACCGCGTCGGCAAGTCTCATCATTCCGGTAGGTCCGGCCTGACCCCTGAACCCTGAACCCTAGGAACTGACCTGCGCCCCTGGCGCTCGGCCGCGTTTGCAAACCCTCTGCTCCAGTCTATGGTTTCCGGTCTTGTCATGCCAGCCGGTTTAAGGAAGGCGCACACTGAACGCCGCCGTGGGGGCTTCCCGCCGCGGCCGACGCAGAAAGGCAGAACGGATGAATTCCAGCATGCTTCGCCTCGCCGCCGCGCTGACCGCGGCCGTCACCCTGGGCGTCTCGGGCGCCGACAAACTGATCCTCGCGGATGGGCGCACCTACGAAGGCAGCGTCATCGTTCAGGGCGGCGTCTACACCCTGACGGCCGGGGAGAAGCTGTTTCAGTTTGGCGCCACCGAGGTTCAGGAGTTCAACGGCGAGGTGATCACCCCGGTGGTGAAGATGACGACCGAGAGGGGCGACCTGCTGGTGGCGCTCTACGAGGACCAGGTGCCGAATACGGTAGCCAATATGATCACCTTGGCGGAGAGTGGCTTCTACAAGGGCATGACCTTCCACCGCATCATTCCGAAGTTTATGGCACAGGGCGGCTGCCCCTTCAGCAAGGACGGCGGCGGGGGCGTGCCCGGCACTGGCGATCCGGGGTACAAGTTCGCCGATGAGATCGTTCCCGAACTCAAGCATACGGAGCGCGGCCTGCTGTCGATGGCCAACAGCGGTAAGGACACCAACGGCAGCCAGTTCTTTCTGTGCTTCGGCGCCGCCGCGCATCTGGACGGCAAGCATGCCGTGTTCGGCAAGGTAGTGAAAGGGCTGGCGGTGCTCGACCAGTTGGAGGCTCTCGGCAGCGAATCCGGGAAGCCGACCGAGCTGGTACACTTTGACATCAGCGTGGTGGCCAAGCGCAAGCACGCTTACGAGGTCAAGAAGCTCTGACCGCGAAACAGGCGCAGAGGTGTTCCGGGGTGCCGTGCGCTAGCAGGGGCGGAGCGGACTCGCGGCAGACGGGCCTGCGCAGCGGGCAACCGCGGTCGTAGAAGCGGCAGTAGCTGGGCGGATCGATGGGGCTGGGGACATCGCCATCGAGCCGGGTGCGCTGCGAGCGCCGACGCGGATCGGGAACCGGCACCGCGGAGAGCAGCGCCTGGGTGTAGGGATGCAGCGGCTGGGCGAAGAGTTCACGGGTCGGCGCCTGCTCCACGATCTTGCCCACGTACATCACCGCCACTTCTGAACTGAGGTGGCGCACCACGGAGAGGTCGTGGGCGATGAACAGGTAGCTCATGCCCATCTCCGCCTGCAAGTCCTGCAGCAGATTGATGATCTGCGCCTGAATCGACACATCGAGGGCACTGACGGCCTCATCGCAGACGACGAACTCCGGTTCCAGAGCGATGGCCCGGGCAATGCCGATGCGTTGGCGCTGGCCCCCGCTGAACTCGTGCGGGTAGCGCGCCAGGGCATCCAGCTGCAGGCCGACCCTGGTCGCAACCGCCTCAACCCGCGCCGCCAATTCGCTGCCGCGCAGGCCGCGGTGGACCCGCAAGCCCTCGCCGATGATCTCGGCCACGGTCATCCGTGGGTTGAGCGAGCTGTAGGGGTCCTGGAAGATGATCTGCAGGCGGGTGCGGAGAGAGCGCATTGCGGCCGGGGTAAGCGTGCGCAGGTCGGTGCCATTGAAGAGGATGCGTCCCGCATCGGGCTCGACCAAGCGGAGGATGGCGCGGCCGGTGGTGGTCTTGCCGCAACCGCTCTCGCCGACCAGGGCGAGGGTACTTCGGCGTGGCACCGTGAAGCTGACGTCGTCCACCGCGTGGACCCAGGCCGCGGCCCGGCCCAGCAGCCCCCGGCGCACCGGGAAGCGCTTGGTCAGGTGCTGCACCTCCAGCAGCGGTGGCGTGGATGCCGCCGCGATCGATCCTGCGCTTACCCTGTTGGCACCCTCGGTCATGCGGGGTCCGCTCCTGTCTGACTCGGTACTTGCCAGCAGGCGGCCCAGCGGCCTGGGGCCTTCTCCGCAAACGGCGGGTACTCGCGCTGACAGCGCTCGCTGGCGCGGTCGCAGCGCTCGCAGAACCGACAGCCGGTCGGGTAGGCGAAGGCGCTGGGGACCTGGCCGCGGATGACCTTCAGGCGTTCGCCCTCGGCATGGGCGGCGGGGAGCGACTGGAAGAGGGCGATGGTGTAGGGGTGCAGCGGCCGACTGAAGAGGTCGAGCACTGGCGCCTGCTCGACGAGGCGTCCGGCGTACATGACCGCGACCTGGTCGGCCATCTCCGCGACCACGCCCAGGTCGTGGGTAATCAGGATCACCGCCATGCCGAGGGATGCTTGCAGGGCGCGGATGAGGTCGAGAATCTGAGCCTGGATGGTGACATCGAGAGCGGTGGTGGGCTCGTCTGCCAACAGCAACGCGGGCTGGCAGACCAGGGCCATGGCAATCATGGCGCGCTGCTTCATGCCTCCCGAAAGCTGGTGCGGGTAGTGGTCCAGGCGGACCTCGGGATCCGGGATACCGACCCGACGCAGCATCTCGACGGCGCGGGTCCGGGCCTCATCGTCGCGGACGTCCTGGTGCAGTTCGATGGCCTCGATGATTTGCTGCCCGATGGTGAACACCGGGTTCATCGAGGTCATGGGCTCCTGAAATACCATACTGACGCGGGCGCCGCGGACGTGGCGCATGGCGCGCTCGGACAGGCTCAGCAAGTCGCGTCCCTCGAAGCGGATGCTGCCCCCGTCGATGCGGCCGGGTGGGCTGACCAGGCGGAGGATGGAGAGAGCGGTGACGCTCTTGCCGCAGCCGCTCTCGCCGACCAGGCAGAGGGTTTCGCCACGACGGACGTCAAAGCTGACCCCGTCGACGGCCAAGGCCGTGCCGCGGCGGGTATGAAAGGCGGTGCGCAGGTCGCGGACTTGCAGCAGCGGTTCCAGGACTGGCGGCAGGCCTGGAGCCCGCGATGCCAAGCCCGTTCCGGGCAGGTTCGCGGTATCCGTCGGGTCCAGGATGGGCGGCAGGCCTGGAGCCCGCGATGCCAAGCCCGTTCCGGGCAGGTTCGCGGTATCCGCCGTTTGCAGGACCCCCGAGACGGCGCAAGACCAGCCGTCCACAGGACCCGTCGGCTCCAGACGGGTTTTGGCGATGGCCAGGTGTTGTTGCAGGCGGATCGCCATGCGGGGCCTCTTCCGGGTCAGGTGCGCAGCCGCGGGTCCAGAGCGTCGCGGAGGCCCTCGCCCACGAGGTTATAGATGGTGACGGAGAAGAAGATCAGCACCCCGGGCCAGAGGGTCAGCCACCAGTACGTCGCGACGCCGTCGCGCGCCTCGTTGAGGAGCTGTCCCCACGAGGGCGTGGGCATTTGGACGCCGAGTCCCAGAAAGGACAGACCGGACTCGATCAGGATGGCCCCAGCCACGCCGAAGGTGGCCGAGACCAGCACCGGCGCCAGCGCGTTGGGCAGCACATGGCGGAAGATGATGCGGGCATCGCTCAGGCCCAGGGCCCGGGCCGCACTGACGTAGTCCATCTCGCGCTGCCGCAGCACCTCGCCGCGCATCAGCCGGGCCACCCCCGTCCAGCTCGTCAGGCCAATCACCACCATCAGGTTCAGAATCGAGCGCTGTTCGAGGAAGGCGACGATGGTCAGGATCAGCAGGAAGGTCGGGAAGCACATGACGATCTCGATGAAGCGGCTGAGCACGAAGTCGATCCAGCGCCCGTAGTAGCCCGCGATGGCGCCGAGGACGACCCCGATGACGACGTAGATGGCCACGCCGACAAAGCCGACAGAGAGGGAGACACGGGCGCCGTAGACCATTCGTGCGAGGACGTCGCGGCTGACGCTGTCGGTGCCCATGAGGTGCTCGCGGGTCGGCGCGCTCAGGGGTCCGGCCGCGGCGATCTGCTCGATCGGATCGTAGGGCACCGGGGCAAACAGCGCCCAGCCACGGCCCGCCTGGCGCAAGTCCCGGACCTGTCCGCGCCAGTCGGCCTTGTCGAGGGGCGAAACGTAGGAGACGAAGGGCACCAGCCAGGCCAGCGCCAGCAGCGCCCCACCGCAACGCAGCCCGCGGCGCCGCGCCGCAGGTGATAGCCGCAGCCCGCGCAGCAGGCCGACCAGCGGCCCCCCGAGGGCCAGCGCCGTCAGGCCCCAGCACAAGGCGAAATCATAGAGCCGGTCGAGGACCAGTTCCTGCCCCGTGGGGGGGCGGAACAGGTTGCGCAGGGCCGGCGAACTCCAGCTCCCGCCGTCCAGCAGAAGCAGCGGCTTGTCGTTGGCAATCAGCGGCGCCGCCGTGGCGGCCAAGAACAGCAGCACCACCAGCACCAGGCCGGTGACGGCCAGGCGGTTCTGGCAGAACTGATCCCACACCAGGGCCCCTTGGCTGCGGCCCGGCGCTGGCTGGTGGTCATTCATAGTGGATTCTGGGGTCGATAAAGGCATAGCAAAGGTCCGCTAGCAGGATGCCCACAAGGGTCAGAAACGAGCCCATGGTGAAGATGGCCATCATCAGGGGGTAGTCGCGGCAACCGAGCGCCTGCACGGCCAGCGAGCCCATCCCCTCGATGCTGAAGATATACTCGACGATGACGCTGCCCGCCACCAGCCCCGGCAGCAGATCGGCAAACAGTGTGATCAGCGGCATCATGCCATTGCGCAGGGCGTGGACCAGGATGACCCGGGCCTCGCCGACGCCCTTGGCCCGGGCGGTGCGGATGTAGTCCTGGCCAATGACCTCGAGCAGCCCCACTCGAGCAAAGCGCGAGAGCCCGGCGAAGCCGCCGTAGCTCAGGCAGATCACCGGCAGAACGTAGTGGCGCGCCCGCAGCCCCAGAATGCCCCAATAGGACTGGCCCCAGGTCGCCGCCACCGGGGGCTCGAGCCCGGTCACTGGAAAAAGGTTGAAGAACAGGTCGCTCGAAAAGAACAGCAACAGCAGGAGCCCCACCCAAAACGACGGCATGGAGTAGAGCAGAAACAGCCCGAGGCCGAGCAGACGCTCGCTCCAGTGATTCCGCCGAATGGCAGCGTAGATGCCGATGGGCACCGCCAGCACATACACCAGCAGCAACGATAACAGGTTCAGCCGCAGCGTGATCGGGATACGCTCGAGGATGATGCGGGTCACGGGGGCGCCGCGGTCATAGACGATGGAGGTGCCAAAGTCGCCGTGCAGGATCACGCCCTTGAGCCAGTAGGCGTAGCCGACCATGATGGGCTTATCGAGGTAGTACTTCTGGCGCAGCATCTCCTCGATACGGCTGCGGTCCTTGTCCTGAGAGCGCACGCCCTGGTCGGCGCCGCCGCCGACGAGCTGCGAGCGCACCGGGTCGCCGGGGGCCAGACGCATCATGGTGTAGGACGCCACCGTGATCGCCAGCAGGGTGACCAGCATGAAGCAGAGCCGTTTGATGATGTAGTCGCGCACCGCGCCTGCCCTCGACCCTAGCCCTGCTTCACTCGGCCATCTGCTGCTCGGCCAGGGGGACCCAGAAGCTGTTTACATCAGTCCCCAGCGGGTAGACGTTGACGTTACGATAGCGCTTGTGGATGGCGGTGAGGCTGTAGGGACAGACCAGGAAGGTATAGGGCTGTTCCTCGTGGAGGATGGCGTGAAAGCGCCGATAGAGCGCGTTCCGCCGATCCGGGTCGAACTCCCGCCGGGCGGTCTCGATGAGCTTATCCGCCTCGGCGTTCTCGAAGCCGCAGTAGTTCGAACTCTTCTTCTTACGCGCCTCGGAGGAGTGCCAGAGTTGGAAGGGATCCTGCTCGTACGACAGGCTCCAGCCCAGGCCGCAGGCGTCAAAGTTCCACTCGTTCAGCCGCTCGGTGTACACATTCCACTCCATCTCGACGATGTTCATGATCACGCCCACCTTCGCCATGTCCTCCTTCAGCATCGGCGCGATGCGGCTGTAGTAGGGATGGTTGCTGATCAGCAGGAAGGTGAACTCGAAGCGCTTACCATTCTTGTCCAGGATGTTGTCGCCGTTGGTATCGGACCAGCCCGCCTCGGCCAGGAGCTGCTTGGCGCGCGCCGGGTCGAAGGGCCAGGGTGCGATGGTCTGGTCGTAGCACGGGCTGTCGATGAAGAAGGGGCCGCTGATGATGCGGCCCAGGCCGCGGTAGACGTCCTTGAGGATGCGTTCGCGGTCCACCAGATGCGTCATGGCCTGGCGCACCCGCCGGTCGGCGAACGGCTCGGTGCGCAGATTCCAGCCGATGTAGAAGTAGACGCGGCGGGTTTCCTCCATCTTGCGGAAGACGTCGGCGAAGCGGCTGTCCCCGGTCTGGTCGGTCCACTGGTCCGTGGTCAGCCCGGTACGGTCCACCTCGCCCTTGCGCAGCGCTTGCAGCGCCGCGTTGGGCTCCTTGATCATCTTGAACCGCATGACCTTCAGGTGGGGTTTCAGGCCGTAGTAGTTCTCGTTGCGGGTGAAGACGACCTCGGCGCCCTTCTCCCAGTGGTCGAAGACCCAGGGGCCGCAGCCCACGATCAGGCGGTTGCGGAGGTCATTTTCGTTGAACTCATCAGGCTTGTCGGGGCTGAAGGCGTAGAAGTGGCGCGGCAGTGGGGAGAGGCCGAGGGTCATGCTCTCGCTGAGGAAGTAGGGTTCGCGCCAGACGACCTTGAAGGTGTAGTCATCGACGATCTCGATGCGGTCCAGGTCGCTGAAGTAATTACGCACCGGCTCGCAGTGGATGCCGGGGTTGCGGATGACATCGATATAGAAGGCGAAGTCCCGGGAGGTGACGGGGACCTGGGTGAAGGTCGTGCCGGAGGTGGGGTCGGTGACGTCGTGCCAGTAGACGCCGCGGCGGAGGTGGATGGTGTAGGTGAGCTGGTCGGCGCTGATCTGCCAGCGGTCGGCCAGCAGCGGCTCCCAGCGTGTCGGCTCTTTCAGGTTGCGGCTGGCCAGCGAGTCATAGGTGAGTTCCCAGTATGAGGCTACGATGGCGTCGTTGTTGATGATGGCGTTGAGGTTCGCAGTCTCGGCGCCAACGCGGGTAATCATGCCGCCGCCGTCGACCGCCGCGGGCTCGCGCAGGTCGGCATTGGCGAAGCGGCCGTGCGCGGTGGCGCCACTGGCGGAGCCCTTGAAGGCAACGTCGCCCTCGGTAATGGCCCGCCGCAGGCGCTCGCTCTCCGCCCGCAGAGCCTGAATCTCGCGCACCGTTGTCTCGGTGCGCAGCCGCAGCACGTCGGTGGCCCCGATCAGCAGGTAAAAGCCCACGGCCACGACTAGGGTCAAGACCGTGAGGATGGCATGGGTATAGCCCGACCGATTCGCCATGAAACACTCCCTCATCACACCCCGGCTGCCGCGCCCACTGTAGCGGCTGGAATCTCTTGCAGAGCCCTTGTCTCACCAGCATCCCGCCTGGAGCCGGCGGTCCGCTCGGGCGTAGCCAGGGCTTCCGCCGTACCTGCGGGTCTTGCAGACGGCGGGTACTGCGAACCGCCGCGGCGGACCCGAAACGGGCTGGGCATTGCGGGCTCCAGGGCCAGACGCGGGGTTCTGCAAGAGCCTCGCTAATCTACCTGCGGCAAGGGTTCGGCTCAAGGCAGTGGGGCGCAAGGGGTGCATGTCAGCTCCGTAGGGGTTTGCTTGTATGACACTTGC
>CAILKC010000634.1 GCA_903834675.1 uncultured Victivallales bacterium
ATCCCGGCACCGACCTGCGCATGGTCTATCAGCTCCAGGCCGCCAACCCCGCAGGCTGAAAGTGCCACAACCCCTTTTTCCATGGATCAAGAAGTCTGAGGCTGCAAGGCCAGGTGGAAATGCTCAGGCCCACCGGTGAGATTAGGTCGAGTCCAACCAACCAACCGTGGAAAATGCTTGCCGCGGCGGACTGAACCCTGGGACCTGAGCAATCACCACCTACGGAACTGACCTGTGCCCCGTCCCCGTCGCCAGGCTCGAAAAGGCCCTGGCCCCCGGCTATAGTGCAGCCATCGCAGCCCTGAGTTGAAGCATGGTTGTCGGCAGCGCCGGTGGGAGTGAGCCTTTGAGCGGGTCTCGTCCGTGGTTCAAGCATCCAGGTCGGTGCGCCGGGGTGGCGATCGGCGCCTATTTTGCCGCCAAGCTGCTTATTCTGCTCCACCTCAGCGTGATGGGGCGAGTGGCGCCCGGATTTTCGGGACGCCTGAATCAAGGTGAAGTCGCCGAACCGGGTTCGCCGGTCATCTACTTCTACCAGGTCGACGAAACCAGCTACCATGGCTGGCGCCGAGGCATCGACTACGGGGCCCAGGAGCTTTCGGTGTCGTACTCGCCGCTATTGCCCCGGCTGCATGTGACCAGCACGCGCCCGGGTCTGCTGTCGGCGCGGGTCTTCTGGGCCGAACCCGACTACTGGCTACGGCTGCTGCTGGCGCTGGGCGGCATCGCGGTGGGGTGGTTCGTCGAGCGGGCCTGGAGGCGCTTCGAGCGGCGCGGCGGCGTGTTTCTGGCGGGGCTGAACCGCGACGAGCCAGGCTGAGACCAGGGGGAACAAGCATGAGTTGGATGGGCATCGACATCGGCACCTCGGGGTGTAAGGCGGTCGTCTTTGACCGGCAGGGCCGCGCCCTCGCCAGCGCCAGTCGCGAGTACCAGACCCTCATGCCGCATGAGGGCTGGGCTGAACTCGACTCCGCCGCGGTGATCGAGGCCTGCATCGCCGTGCTGAGCGAGGCCGCCGGGCGCTGCCTGCAGACCGACGCGGTCGCCGGTCTCGGCGTCTGCAGTCAGGGGGAAGCCTTCACGGCGCTCGGCCCCACCGGCAACGTGCTCACCAACGCCATGGTGTCCTTCGACACGCGAGCCGCAGACCTGGCACGAACCTGGCCGACGCAGTTCGGCGCTCGGCGGCTCTACGAACTCACCGGCCACACCGCCCACCCCATGTTCACCCTCTTCAAGGTTCTCTGGTTACGCGACCACTGCCCGGACGTCTGGAACACGGCCCGTCACTTCTACTGCTTTGAGGACTTGCTGCACGCGCGCCTTGGCCTCGAACCCGCCATCAGCTTTCCGTTGGCGGCACGGACCATGCTGTTCAACGTCAGAACGCACCGCTGGGATAGCGAGATCCTGGCGGCTGTGGGCCTGGACGAGAAGCGCCTGGCCAGAGCCCTCCCCGCCGGGGCCGAGGTCGGCCGCTTGAGCGCCGAGACCGCGCGCACCCTCAACCTGCTGCCGGGAGCCCTCGTCACCACCGGCGGACACGACCAGCCCTGCGGCGCCCTCGGGGCCGGGGTCACCGCCCCCGGCCGGGCCATGTACGGCATGGGCACCGTGGAATGCATCTGCCCCGCCTTCCCCACCGCCGTGTTCAGCACCGAATTATTCGAGGGGAATCTCTGCACCTACGACTTTACCGCGGGCGGGATGTACACCACCGTGGCCTTCTCGCTCACCGGCGGCAACCTGCTGCGCTGGTACCGCGATGTCTGGGGCGCCGCCGAACAGCGCCAGGCCGCCGAGCAGAAGCGCAGCGTCTACGATCTTATCCTCGACGGCATGCCCGAGGCGCCGACGGACCTGCTGGCGCTGCCCTACTTCACCCCCTCGGGTACGCCCTACTTTGAAACCCACGCCGGCGGCGCCATCCTGGGGCTGAAACTCAGCACCCAACGCGGCGACGTGCTCAAGGGCCTGCTCGAAGGAGTGAGCCTGGAGATGAAACTGAACGTCGAGATTCTGCGCGAGGCTGGCGTCAGCATCTCCGAGTTCATCGCTACCGGCGGGGGCGCCAAGAACCCACGCCTGCTCCAACTCAAGGCGGACGTACTCAACCGGCCCATCACCGTCGTCGAAGTCTCCGAGGCCGGCTGCCTCGGCGTGGCCATGCTCGCCTGTGCCGCGCTGACCGCCGAACCCCTGGCCGACATCGCCCGGCGTTGGGTCCGACCCGTGCAGGCCATCCAGCCCCGCCCCGCCCACGCGGCTGCCTACGAGGAACGCTTCCAGCGCTACCGCGGACTCTATCGCGCCCTCAAACCGCTCATGCCCTAGGACCATCCGGCGAAGAAGGAGTCATCGATGTCACTCGTACTGCTGATCATCCTCTGTATCGTTGCGCTGGTCGCGCTCGTCCTGCTGGCCGGACTGGCGGCGTTGCTGGTAGCGGTGACCCGCCACGGCCGCGGGCTGCAGGAGGAACACAGCACCCGCATCACCCGCGGGATCGAGAAGATTGACGCCTTGCAGGCCTCAGGCCGCGTCACGGCCGCGGAGAGCGCCGAGTTGCGTCAGGCGCTCGAGGAACAGACTGTCGACACGGAAGCCCCCGCGGCCAAGAAGCGCTTGCGCAAGTCGTCGACGGAAGTGCTGGCGGGAGTCTGCGGCGGCCTGGCGGAATGGCTGAACTGGGACCCGACCCTGGTGCGGGTGGGGTACGTGCTGGCCACGCTACTCATCGCCTGCTTTCCCGGCGTCATCGTCTATCTGATCCTGGCCCTGGTCATGCCACCGCCGGTAAACGCGCCGCCAGCCAGGACGGACCGGGGCCGACTGGCGCTCCTGTTGATCCTGGGACCCCTTCTGCTGGCTGCCGCGGCGCTCGGGTGGGTCCTGCTGGCGCGCCTGGCGCACGCAGTCTGATCCAGGTTTCGTCTCTTACGCCAACCATCGAGCAACCTCGGCCATGGGCAGTTCGTGGCCCACCAGAGGCTGCGACAGGTCGTCCTGGCTCTGCTGCCAGGTCGCCAGCAGACGGTCGCCGCAGTTGAGCACATTCACGTAGCGGCTGCAGCCAGTACCGTAGGGCGAGACAAACAGCGGCGTGAGGTGCGACAGCCGTTCGTAGCGCGGGAACTCATCATCGAGTCCAACCATAGCGCCCCCGAGTTCCTCGCAGGAGTAGCCGCGAGGGCGATGGACGGCCCGGCGGTTCTCGTCGTGCTGTCGGACACACTCCAGGCCGTCGTAGAACAGCACGGAGACGGACGGCAGCGCGGCGAACACGCCCAGCCGCGGCAGCGAGAACCGGCAGGTCACCCGAGTGCCGGCCACATCCCAGGCCGGACCACGCGGCACAAGCTGTCGCGTCACCACCGTAAACGAGTCCGCGGCGGGCTCGCGCACAGCCAGGCCCGTATTCGCACTGGACCAGCAATACGGATGCGAACAGTAGATGAGGTGCGTGCTGCCATCGGGCTGAGCGGACACCACCGGATCCTTCACGTGTAACCAGGCCGCGTCGTCCGGCTCCCGGAGCGCCAGGCGTAGGCTGGCGGTGTCGAGTTGGTCCGGTGACGGCCCGCTCAGGACGTCAATGCTCCAGACGCCGCAACCGGGCTTAAGATACTCGCGCAGCTCCGGCGGATAGTCCCAGGCCTTCTCCGACGAGATGTACAGCTCCCACACGCCGTCCGCCCGGCGGCATAGGGCCGTGCCCTCGATCGACACCACTCGCGCCTCCGGACGGGAGAGGTCGGCCTTGCTCCAGCTCCGCGTCTTCTGAAACGATCGGCCGCCGTCGCGGCTGGCGAAAAGAGCGCATTCCAGACCGCGCTCACCAGCCTCGAGGCCCAAACGCGAGTCTCCCACGTTGCGGTAGCGCCCCGACAACCAGAGCGTGCCATCGGCATCCTGGACCAGGTTGCCGCCGCCGAACCAGAAGCCGGATTGCCGACGGTTCGGTTCGATCATCGGACGCGCGCGCCGCTGGTCCACCAGCGCCTGCAGCAGGGCCGTGAGTTTGTCGCGGGCGGAAGTGGGAAGAACCATTGCAACGGCGCTCCGTTCGGCAAGGCAGGCGGGCTGACCGCGGCGCGGGATACGCCTAGGGTTCAGGACTGGGCAAACGCCTCGATCAGCCGCTTGACCGTCTCGTAGTCCTCCGCAATCGGGTACTGCGGGAACTGTTCGCGCACCTTCTGCGGCGGCCTGAACAAGATGCCGGCATCGGCTTCATGGAGCATAGCGGTGTCGTTGAACGAGTCACCCATGGCAATGACGCGGAAGTTGAGATTCTTCAGGCTCAGCACGGCGTGGCGTTTACCATCGAGGATACGCATCTGGTAGTTCGCCACCATGCCGTCCCCGTCAACCTCCAGGGAGTTG
>CAILKC010000635.1 GCA_903834675.1 uncultured Victivallales bacterium
GTGAGTTGTATCATCGGCGCCATCAAGGCCCAATATCACATTCCGCCGGGCACCTATGAGCACCAGATGGGGATTCGGGTTGGCGGCAAGTGTGCTTGTCTGGCCAGCGCCGGGCCCATGGGCTTGGGGCTGGTCGACCTGCTGCTGCATGGCCCCCGCCGCCCCGCCCTGGTCGTGGTCGCCGACATCGACCAGACGCGCCTCGACCGCGCGGCGTCCATTCTGACGGTGGCGGATGCCAAGCTCAACGGCGTCGAACTGCGCTACGTCAACACCAAGACTGGTAGCCCGCTGCAGGACCTCCTGGCGGTCAGCGGCGGCACGGGTTACGACGATGTCTTTGTCATGGCCCCCGTCGCTCCCGTGGTGGAGTTGGGAGACGCCATACTGGGACGCGATGGCTGCCTGAATTTCTTTGCCGGTCCCACCGACCCGGCGTTCTCGGCCAAGTTCAACTTCTACAACGTCCACTACGGCAGCACCCACATTGTGGGTACCAGCGGCGGCAATACGCAGGACATGCGCGACGCCCTGGAGTTGATGGCTGCCGGGCGCATCAACCCCTCCATGATGATCACCCACATCGGGGGGCTCTCGGCAGCGAAGGAAGCCACCCTGCACCTCCCCGACATCCCGGGCGGCAAGAAGCTGATCTATACGCAGGTCGATTTCCCGCTCACCGCGATCGCTGACTTCGGCCGACTCGGCGCGACCAACCCCGTTTTCGCTGACCTTGACCGCATCTGCGCCGCCAACAACGGCCTGTGGTGCATCGCGGCGGAACGCCTGGTGCTGGAGAAGATGCCGCGGCTGGCGCTGGGCTAGTCTGGGCCGCTGGGACAAGGGCAGTGAGCATCCGGCTACGCTCTTTCCTGGCGCTGCGTGGCTATGAACGCTGCACCTCACGATTCCATGTCGGTTCTGTCTGGCACTCCCAGGCGCCCTGAATTACTGGCGCCGGCGCAGGACTTCACCTGCCTGCAGACGGCCATCGCGGCCGGCTGCGATGCGGTCTACTTCGGCATCGACGGGTTGAATATGCGCTCGGCGGCGCACAACTTCCGGTCCGGGGACCTGCCCGAACTGTCCCGGGTATGCCGGTGCGCCGGGGTGCGGGCCTATCTGGCGCTGAACACGATTGTTTTTCCTGGCGAGCAGGACACCGTGGCCGCTCTGTTGGAGGCTGCGGTGGGCTTGGTGGATGCGGTCATCTGCTGGGACCCGGCGGTGATTCGTGCCTGCCGCGAGCGGGGGCACGCCATCCACATCTCGACGCAGGCCTCGGTCGCCAATGTGCAGGCAGCCTGCTTCTACCGTGACCAGGGCGCGGTGCGTATCATCCCGGCGCGGGAGTGTACCCTGGACGACGTCGTGGCCATCCGTGCGGGTGCAGGCATCGAGGTTGAAACCTTCATCCATGGCGCCATGTGCGTGAGCTACAGCGGTCGCTGCTTCCTGGGGCAGGACGTCTTCGGGAAGTCTGGTAACCGGGGCGCCTGCCTGCAGCCTTGTCGGCGCGAGTACCGGATCACGGAGGTTGAAGAGGGCGACGAGTACATCCTGGGCCAGGACTACGTGATGTCGGCCCGTGACCTCTGCACGGTACCCTTTCTGGAAGAGCTGCTTGCGGCGCGCCTGGACGCCTTCAAGATCGAGGGACGCAACCGCAATCCGGAGTACGTCGATACGGCCGTGCGCTGCTACCGGCGGGCTATTGATGCGGGTCTGACCGGGACGCTGAGTGCTGAGCTGAAGGCCAGTTTGGTCAACGAGTTGCAGCGCGTCTACAACCGTAAGTTCTCAGCTGGCTTCTACCACGGTCGCCCCATCGGTTCGTTTGCCGAGTCGCGCCGCAGTCAGGCGGAGTATCGCAAGGAATACGTGGGGGTGGTGACGAACTACTACGACCGGGCGCGGGTGGTTGCGGTGAAGGTGCTCAGCGACACGTTTCGCCTCGGCGACGACCTCATGATTCAAGGCTGCACGACCGGCCTGGTGCGCTGTCGCGTGGGCGGCATTCGCGTCGAAGGCGTGCCGGTCGAGGAGGCACCTCGGGGCGTCGTGACGGTGCCGCTGGAGCAACCCGTCCGGGAGGGTGACAAGGTCTATGTTCAGGTGTTGCGCCAGGGCAAGAGCGCGGGGCAGTGAGGAGACTTACGTCGGCGCTGCGGCGAAGCGCAAGCGGACCACCAGCACCTGATCCGCGAGTTCGTTGACTGGCAGGTGGCGCAGGCGTAGGTACGGCTTCTCGTTCCAGTGGTCCGGCGTCATTTCGACACAGGCCTCAACCGGCGCGCCGGTGTTCAGCAGCGTCGCCTCGACGGGCAGGGCCTCGAAGGGCTTGAGCCCCACTGCGGAACTTGCCGGTTCGCGGCTGAGATGCACATACAGGCAGTCCCCTTTACGAGTCAGCAGTACCGCGCGGTTCGTGCTGAGGTGCGAAGCGGGTTCGGCGTCGACATAGGATTCCCGGACCCGGTGGTACCAGGAGCCGAGGTCGCGGAGGATGCGGACCGCCTCGGGGGGAAAGGCGCCGTCAGCCTGTGGGCCGACATTCAGCAGGTAGTTGCCGCCTTTGGCCATGGCGTTGTCGATGCTCTGGCGCAGGTAACGGCCGGCGTAGTAGTCTTCGTCCTCACGATAGCCCCAGCTCTGTGTGCCGACCGACTGGCAATGCTCGGTGGGCCGTTCGAAAGCCAGGACCTCGCGCACTGAACCCACGTACTCGCGCTCCGGCGTGCCGAAATCACCTGGACCGAAGCCGCGGTCATTGACCATGGCGGCCGGCTGCATGGAGCGGATCCAGTCGTTGAAGGTCGGATCCTGGTGCCCGATCATGTTGGCGTCCCACCAGAACCCGTGGATGTCGCCGTACTGGGTGCAGAGTTCCCGAACCTGGGCTCGGACGAAGTCGAGGTAGCGCGCCACGTCGGGTTCGTCGCCTGCTTCCGGACCGGGGCGCTCGTAGCTTCTCCCGGCGTTCGGGTAGTGCTTCTGATTCATGTCGGCGACCGAGTAATAGAGGCAGAGGGGCACGCCCCGCCGGTGACAGGCTTCGGCCAGCAGCCCCAGGACGTCCCGGCGGTAGGGCGTGTTCATCACGTTGTAGTCGGTCTGGGCGGTGTTCCACAGGCAGAATCCGTCGACGTGTTTGGTGGTGAAGCAGACGTACTCCATGCCGGCTGCCTCAGCCAGATCCAGCCAGGCGTCCGGGTCGAAGCGGCTGGGGTTGAAGCGCTCGGTGAGGCGGGTGTAGTCGCCTTTCGGGATGCGTCGGCGGAACTGGTCCTGCTCATGCCAGCCGTTGAGGGCGTAGAGTCCCCAGTGGAGGAAGAGCCCAAAGCGCTTGCGAAAGAACCAGTCGCGGCCGTCGCCGAAGCGCGGCAGGTGATCGCCCGCTTTCACGCTTACCGTGGTAGGCCAGATGGTCTGCATAATTCAGGCAGGCTCCACGACCTGGAGTTTCACGCCCACGACCAAGTCCTTGACCTTCTCGCGGTAGGTCGCCATGTGCGGTGCGGCCAGATGTGCCTTGAGGTGGGATACGCTCTGCCAGGCCTCCACGATGGTCACCAGGTTGGGGCGGACGCCGCCCTGCACGGGAATGCCGGTCTCGACGTCGATCGTGGGTTCATAGCGGAGACAACCGTTCTCCGCCAACACGGCGGGGATGTTGGCCTTGAAAAAGGCGAGAAACGCCTCGCGGGTGCCGGGCTTGATCTCGATGTTCGCAATCACGTGGATCATGGGTCGACTCCAGTTTGAGACGTTACGGCGGCCACGCGGTCGCCGGTGGTTGCCTACTTGTTACTGCACCTTAGCATCAGGGCTCGCCTTAGCCAGCGAGACGGCGCGCCGTTTGCGGGGCTACTTGGCGTCTGGCGCGGCGGGGCCCTGGCGTTCTGGGAAGAGGGCCGTCGTGTAGCGGCGGTGGTCGAGTTCCGCCATGTCAACATCCTCGCTCTGCGGGCTCTCATGGCCATCGTCGTTCAGCACGTCGGGCAGGAACTGCTCTTTGTCCGTGGCCTTGGCGTAGGCCTCCGAGGCGGAGATAGCGCCTTCCGAGATAAGCAGTTTCAGGGCGGCGTCCATCGATACCATGCCCAGGTTGCCGCCCCCTTCGATCATGGTCCGAATGCTGCCCGTCAAGCCCTCGCGGATGGTATGGGGCAGGGCCGGCGTATACAGCAGAATCTCGAGGGCCGCGACCCGGCCGCCCCCACTTCGACGATGGCACAGTTGCTGCGCTACTACCGCCACCAGCGCCTCGGCGAGCATGGCGCGGATTTGCGGCTGCTCATTGGCCTGGAAGGCGCCGATGATCCGGTCGATGGTCTTGGCGGCGCTGTTGGTGTGCAGCGTCGCGAAAACGAGAGCGCCCGTGGCGGCGCAGTTCAGGGCCTCACGGATGGTCGCCCCATCTCGCATCTCGCCGATCAGCAGCACGTCGGGATCGGCCCGTACGGCGCTTTGCAGGGCCTGTGCGAAGGAGGTGCAGTGCTCGCCGACCTCGCGATGGATGATGGTTGACCGCAACGGCGCATGGATGAATTCCAGGGGGTCTTCGACCGTGATGATGCGGCGGGCCTGGTTGCGGTTGATGTCATCGATCATGGCGGCCAGAGTCGTCGACTTACCGCTGCCGGTAGGACCGGTGACGAGGATCATCCCGCGCTGCCGGTTGCAGAGTCGGCGGAGCACATCCGGCAAATGCAGTTCCTCGATACTGCGCACGTTCTCGGGGATGAGTCGGAAGACGGCGGCCAGGCCGGCGCTGGTGCGTAGGTAGTTGGCGCGGAAGCGGCCTTTGCCGGCGACGTGGTGGGCGAAGTCGACATCGCCGGTCTCCAGAAAGCGCTTCCAGCGCCATTCTGGGCAGATCGGCTGCAGGAGAGCCACGACGGTCGGCGCGTCGGGGGCTGGCATCTCGATGGGCAGGAGTTCGCCGTCGACGCGGATGCGAGGGGGCTCGCCCGTGGCGATGTGCAGGTCAGAGCCACCCTCCTCGATGACCCCCATGAGCAACGGGTTGATCTTGATCACGGCGTCGAATCCTCCGGGGTCTCGGAGCGCGCCTCGGTCTCGGTCTCGGTCGAGGTCTCGGTCGGGGTCGGGGTCGGTTCGTCGGCCTCGGGGTTGGCGATATAGCGTCGTTGGGGCGGGTCGACGACGTGACTCGCACGGTTGGCGGCCAGGTCGCGTAACTCGTTGAGGGCCTGGTTTGAACGCATATAACTGCAGGCGATTCCGGAGGCGATACGATTCTCCTGGAAGAGCTTAAGGATGCAGCGGTCCATCGTCTGCATGCCGTCGCTGGAGCCCGTCTGCATGACCTGCTCAATATGGTAGGTGCGCCCATCGCGGATCAGGTTGCCGACCGCGGGGAGGTTCAGCAGGAGTTCCCAGGCGAGTACGCGGGTGCCGTCCAGGGCGGGGAGCAGATGCTGGCCAATGACGCCGCGGAGGCTTTCGGCGACCATGGTGCGAATCTGGTTGGCCTGGTTGGGGGGGAAGATGCTAAGGACGCGGTTCAGAGCACTGGCCACGTCGCCCGTGTTCATGGTGGTCAGCACGAGATGGCCGGTTTCGGCGGCGGTCAGGGCCAGTTCCGTGGTGGCCAGATCGTGCATGTCGCCCACCACGATGACATCAGGGTCTTCGCGCAAAGCGGCCTGGAGCGCGGCCGCGTGGCTCTTGGTGTCGCGGCCCAGTTGGCGCTGCGAGATCATGCAGTGTTGCCGCGGATGGAGGATCTCGATGGGGTCTTCGATGGTGATGACATGCGCCATCCGCTTTTCGTTGAGCTTGTCGATCAGGGCGGCCAGCGTGGAGGTCTTACCACTGCCGGCGGGTCCGGTGACGAGCACCAGGCCGTTGTGGCAGTCCAACAGGCGCTCGATCTCGGTCGCCGGGTTGAAGCCGAGTTGTTCGAGCGGGCAAGGGTCGGTGGGGATGAGATGAAAGGTGCCCGCGACGCCATTCCGATGGACGACGACACTGACCCGGCAACGGGTGCCGTCCGGCAGGTCAATGGCGCCGCTGACGTCGCGCCCCTGGCCAAGATCGTGAAGCATGTCCGGTCCGAGGAGGGCGGTGACCAGTGCCCTGGCGGCAGGAGCACGAAGAGCGGCCGTCCCAAGTGGGCAGAGTTCGCCATGACGTCGCCAGGTCGGGCGGTTGCCGGCCGTGATGTGTACGTTGCTGGCCTGCTCTTGCCGCGCCGTGGTTAAGAGCTCCTGCATCAGCCCAGCGGCGACGGCGGGGGCCGGTTCGGAGTCTGGCGGGAGGTCGAGGAAGAGTGGCAGTGGCGACGGCTCGGCAACCAGCCGACTGCGCCCGCGCATTTTCGGGGCGGGCGCGCCGGAGCGGGCGCGCTCCTGTGCTACTTGCGCCAGCCGCTGAATGCGGGGGAAGTCCTGCCCCAGCGCGCCATCGGCAAAGCGGCGCAGCAGATCGGCCAGGTCCGCCTCTTTAGGCAGACCGCGCAGAAGGAGGGCTAACTCGTCTTCATGCACGAGACGTGCCCGGCGAGCCAACTCGCACAGCCATGCAACTTCAGCTTCCATAGGTCCGCCCTCCGCAGCCGGTGGTCGTCGGCGGAGGGCGCTGCCGGTTCAGCGCAAGCCGAACATGGCTTCCTTCAAGTCGAGATAGTAGAGGTAGTAGTCCGGCCTGACGTTGGGGGGGCAGCGGTGGTCGCAGAAGGGGATATAGCCACCGCGTTCGACGCCGGGTACAAGACTCTCCAGATACGCCTTGATGGCGGTCGGCCCTTTGGCCAATTCCATCTTGTCCACGCCGCCCATGATGCGCAGGTCTCGCCCATACTCATTGAGCAGTTCCACCGGATGAGCGCAGCTATTGACCTCATAGGGGAACAGGCAGTTGATGCCGGCTTCGAGAAAGCCAGGCAACAGGGGCCGGACGTCGCCGTCGCAGTCCGTATACCAGAGGTCAATGCCGTGGCGGTGCAGTTTGCTGCCGATGCGTTTGTAGCGCGGCAAGACGACCTGCTTGAAGAAATCGAGGGTGACGATGGGCCCGTTCTTGAAGCAGATGTCCTCCCAGCCGCTGGCATAGTCAAAGTCAATCTTGCCGAGCACCTGATCGAGGAAGTCCTCGGTCAGGATGCAGGCGGTCTCCACCATGTCTTCGAGCATCTCCGGGTAGTCGAAGATAGCCAGGGCGATACCCTCGAAGGTCAGCATGTCACGGATGCGGCCCATCAGCGAGCCGCAGTAGACCCCGAGCGGGTAGTTCCGCGTCGCGGGATGCGCCCGGCGAAGGGCCTCAGCATCGATCTTGCGGGCCGGGTGGTGGCGATCGAAACGCAGCTCTTTCTCGCGCTTCCAGTCGTCCGGGGTGACGATCGACGCCCGCAGGTAGCGCGGGATGGTGTCATGGCCGTCCTTGGGGATTTCCTTGTAGAGGCCGTTGCCGTCGATAATGGTGCGGGTGGTCGCCGTCTCGTCTACTTGTTTCGACTCGAAGGCCGGGTGCATCCAGGTGTTGCCGCCGAGATTGCCGATACGGTCGAAGTTGAAGAAGAGGTCCGCCTCGCTGTTATTGCGGATGCCGTTCTTGACGAAGAGGTCCCATTCCCTGAAATTCTCGTCCCAATAGCCAAACTCCATGTTGAAACTGCGGTCGGTGCTAAGGTAGTGCATCTGCCGGTTGAAGCGTTCCCGGTCAGTCATGGTTCCGCGCCACTTGGGTCGGCAGGGTGTGATGGGCATGGCGGTGGCCTCCTTGAACTACAGCGTGTCGGCTCTTGGCTGGCGCTGCCGGAGTGGCGGGCATCGCCATCCCGGCAAGCGGACACAGTATAGTGTGGACGAATGCCACGAGCAAACCGCTGGCCGCAGCTGGGGCACAGGTCAGTTCCGTGGGTGGTGACTACCCAGGTCCTAGGGTTCAGGGTTCAGGGTTCAGGGTTCAGCCGGGCCCCCGGCTGGGGCCGGACATACCGATATGCGAACCGCCGTTGCCGTGCTGGTGAGTGCGGTTCTCAGACCAGCAAACCCCTACGGAACTGACATGCGACCCCGCGGCTGCGGTTGGGAGCGGGAAAACACGGGTGAGACAGATGGAATGCCGGATGCTGCCCGACCTGGGCTACAACGCCCTGATCTGCCGCTATTCCGAGATCGCCACTAAAGGGCGCAACCGGGTCTTCTTTGAGAACCGGCTGGTCGAGGCGCTGCGCCGCGGCTTGCGTGGCCTGGGCAAGGTGCAGGTGGTGCGCGAGCGTGGTCGGATCTTCTTCCACCCCGGCGACGGCCGCCTGGTCTTTACGGCCGAGGACCTTGCCGAGATGCGGCGGGTGCTGCCCTTCGTGAGTGGGCTCTCTTCGGCGTCGCCGGGGTTCCTGCTGAACCCTGCGCTGGAGCAGATCGAGGCGGCGGTGGACACTAGTTTCGGCAGGGTCTATGAAGCCACCTTGGTAGGCGTGCCCCCGGAGCAGCCGCTGAGCTATGCCATGCAGGCCCGGCGCAGCGACAAGTCCTTTCCGTTGATCAGTTCCGAGCTTGAACGACACTTTGCCGAGCGCTTGCTGGCACGTTACCCGCGTCTGACGGTTGACCTTGAATCACCCCGCCTGGCGGTGGAGTTGGAAATCCGGAAGGACCGCGCCTTCCTGTGCTACGAGCGTATCATCGGTCCCGGCGGGTTGCCGCCGGGCACCGGCGGCTCGGTGCTGGCCATGCTCTCCGGCGGGATCGATTCGCCGGTGGCCTGTTACCTGATGATGAAGCGGGGTTGTCTGGTGGACTACGTGACCTTCCACAGCGAGCCCTACACGCCGCCGGAGTTGATCCTGAAAGTGGGACGTTTGGCAGGCCTGCTGAATCGCTTTCAGTTCGGGGGACGGCTGGCCGCGGTGAACTTGGTGGAGGCGCAGAAGGCGATTCGCGATGGGTGTGAGAGCCGCTACCGCACCATCCTCTACCGGCGCTTCATGGTGCGCATCTCGGCCGTTCTGGCGCGGGTTTTCGGGGCGAAAGCGCTGGTGACCGGAGACAACATCGGCCAGGTGGCCAGCCAGACGCTGAGCAATCTCGCCGTGGTTTCGGCGGCGTCGCCGACGATGATCCTGCGACCGCTGCTGGCTTTCGACAAGAAGGACACGATGGCACTGGCGCGGCGCCTCGGCACGCTGGCGGAGTCTGAGCACAATCTCCCCGACAGTTGCACGGTGTTCGCGCCGAAGGACCCCGCGACCTCCGCCAAGTTCTACCGGGTGGAGGCTGAGGAGTCGCGGCTGGATGTGCTGGGGCTGATCCACACCTGTCTGGACGCCACGGTACAGATTGATCTGACCACCTTCGAGCGGGTGCCGATTCGCGGCCTGCA
>CAILKC010000636.1 GCA_903834675.1 uncultured Victivallales bacterium
GATGATCCTCGTTCACCTCAACGACGCCGAGTTCACCTATCCCGGCACCGACCTGCGCATGGTCTATCAGCTCCAGGCCGCCAACCCCGCAGGCTGAAAGTGCCACAACCCCTTTTTCCATGGATCAAGAAGTCTGAGGCTACAGCATACGTGCGCCTCATCCCGTCGGCGGGCTCGTCTTTCACCGCGCTCATCACCCGATCAGTGTGCTGCTGCATCTGCGCGAGCCGTGCCCCGTCAGAACCCTTGGCCAAGTTGGCCTGGAGGTAGGCGAGGCAGGGCTTGTACTCTCCACAGCTCAGTTCGTACTGCCCCAGGTAATACGGCGCATCGCCGGGCTTCGCCGGCGGAACCAAGACCAGAGATAGAAGCGTCGGCTTGTTAGAGGCCCGCTCTTCTGTCTCTGCCCTCGACAGTTTGACGTGCAGGCGCCAAGGCAGCAGCCGGAACCAGATCCGGTCTGCATCAAGAACCCCAGTCAGGCGGGGTTCGATCTGCTCGGCCGGGCTCGACGGGGACACGTAATCGACAGCAGCGAGTGCCGTATGGTCAGTGCCCAGAACAAGCACCCTCACCAAGGTCAGGATCTGCACATCCTGCCACCCCTTCTGTTGCAGAACCTGTTGCAGGGTCGCCTCGGTACCGCTTTCACCGAGCAGGCTAAGGGCCGCCAGGAGCAGATTCGACGCCGGCTTACCGGCAGCCAAGAGGTCGGCCAGGACCTTGCCTCCGTCCTGGGGCGGCGGCGTGGACGACGTCGCCCTGATCTTCGCGCCCAGCAACTCAAGCTCCTTTGCCCACTTAACCGAGAAACCCTGCGAGCCGGTCGCCGGCACGGTGTTCCGACCTTCCAGATCCCTCACCTTTTCCAACTCCCTCTGCTTCAGCGCCTCCGACTCGTAGCGCTCGGGGATCTTCAGCGCGACTGCATCTGCCTCAATCGACTGTGCATAGTTCAGGTTGAGGCTGAGTGCCGCAACCTCAGCTTCGAGCTTCGCGATACGCGGGAGGAACTCGGCCCCCCCTAACTGCCCTCTGTGACTTAGCAACTCGGTCGAGACGGCGCTCACGGTGACCGCTGTCTCCGCCCGCGCCCCCAGCGTCGTCCAGGCACGCTTCACCTCGCCCACTCTTCTTGCCAACGCGAGGTGCGCCGTGAAGACGTCAATCTCCTGTTTGAGTTGGTCTGACGTGCCCCTGTCGCTGTCCTGCCTCAGATCCGTTCCCAACGCCTCGAGTTGGCGGGACGCGGCGCCCAGCTCTGTGCCTGCGGCGTCCTGCGCTACCGCGTCCGCGAACCACTGCTGACGCAGGTTCGCTAGGCGCTTGCGGATTTCCTCCAGGAGCCCGCCTGGTCCTACCAGTTTGTTCCAGCGCACCTCAAGGGCGGTCTGCCGCGTGACCAACTCAGGAGACAACTCTCCGGCCAGCGCCGCGAAGAATTCATGGACGGGCCGCACGAGCGGCTCCATCTCCTGAACCCTTTGCGATGGGAGACGCAATCCCGTCGACCCCAGTTCGTCCATAGCTTTCTGGATTACCTTCTCAGCCCGCTGCAGCAGCTCATCGCCGAGTCGAATACTATTCTTCTGTAGGCTCTTACGACACTTCGCCAAGGCCTCGCCCGCGGAACCGCTGCCAAGACAGATGTCCCCGACCTTCCCCGTGGTATCCCTGTAAGCTTGCCACAGTACGAGCGCCTCACGCCACCGCTCGGAAGTCACGGTTTGGCATTTCTTGGCTACTTCATCGGCCGCCCCTGCCAAAGCCTCGCATGGATCCTTCCGAGCCACCAGAAGCATGTCCCCGCTCTGCGGGGGAATCCCCCAATCCGTGACCTCGATGCTCACCGTGCCCAAGGCATCGTCCACCGCGCCGACCCCACCGACCACGATCGGCAGCCCTGCCTTGCTCCCGCCGCTGCCCGCGACGAAATGAAGCACGGCCGCACGCTGGCCCAGCAGATCTCGGGTGCCCTGATGGCTTCTCTCGTCAACCGTGAGATGCCAGATGCGTTGTGTGCCCTGCAGTGCATGCCTGGCCTCCTTGACCGGAAACTGCGAGGCCTGGCGGAAGAGCGAGTACTGCTCCTCAAACGCGCTCACGGCGGTCGCCACAGCCCCCCCCACCCGATCTTCAGCCCAGCCCATCCCGCCCGCCAACAACAAGACAACCCAGGCAATGCCGGCCCGGGCGCCTGCGGGCCGACCTGGCCGTGCCGGGGATCGCCCAGAGACGCCCCGCCTCATTATTCTGTCAAGCCTGCACCGCATAGTATGAACTAAGCTCACAAGTAGGACTCAAGGACCTGCACGAATTGGGGTAGGCTGTAGCGTAGGTCACGGTCCGCCATCATCATCCAGCAAAGCGCCTCGGCCACTGGCTGCGGTATCCCGCGGTAGATGAGCGGACGCGGGTCCCGGGTGGCGTTCTTGTGGCTTTGGCGGGTCTCCGCGGCGCTTCTGCCCCTGAAGGGCGGTGCCCCCATGACCAACTCCCAGCAGACAATGGCCACGCAATAGGCGTCCGTCAGCTCGTTCGCGGTCTTGATGCCGCTCTCCCATTGCTCGGGAGCCGTGTAGCGCACCTTGCCCATCATCTCGTTGTCCATTGTCCCTTCGACGAAGAAGTCCTGGCGACTGAAGTCATTGCGTTTGCGCAGGACTTTGGCGCCGCCGAAGTCGATGAGTCGAAGGGAGAGGTTCCCGTTCGGGTCACTCCCGTACATCACATTCTCCGGGCTCAGGTCGCGGTGAATTATTCCTTCCTGGTGGATCGTCCTCACCGCCTGGCACAGCAGGTACATGAAACCTTTCGCCTGCTCCCATTCGAGGGGCATCTGCAGGCGGCGCATGGACTCCATCTGGAGGGCCTCCATGGAGAACCACGGATGGTGCGTACTGGGATGCGACACCTTGAACGGCTGGGGGGCGATGCCCGTGTGGCGCAGGCGGTTCAGGACGAAGTACTCATCGAGAAAGCGATTGCGCAACGTGCCGCTGCTATCCGTGATGAAGGAATCGTGCAGGACCTTCACCGCGACGTAGGCCTGCTGCTCCCAGTCATAGCACCAGAAACAGCGCGCAATGCCGCCCTTCCCGAGTTCCCGCACGGGCTGCAGAAAAGGAAACTGTCGGGGATACTCGTCGGGCCAGTACGGCAGGGTGGCGGTGGTCGGCCCCGTGCCGCCGGTCGTAGCCGTGGACGCCGCCACCTCGTAGCGCCGGTTCTTCAGCCAGAGCCCGAGCAGGACAACGGCCAGCACGGCGAGCAGGCCCAGTGCCGCGCCGAGCGCGTAGCCCAGCCACTTGGGGACGGTGGTACTAGGGAGGTACCAGGTAAGATTCTCCGAGCCTGCCAGCATATGTTTCCTCCACGTGCGGGCGGCGGTCCTGACCTCGACGTCATGCTCGGCGTGGGTCAGGGAAGACACTTCGAGCCTGCCGCTCACATCCAGTCGGGGATAGCCCCGCCCATCAACAAGCACCGCCGCCCCCTGCCAGACCTCAGCGTCATACTCGATCACCAATCTCCGCTCTAGCCGACCGGTAGGGGGGCGGGATGTGACGGTGAACTCCTTATCGCCTTCGGCGGGGTAGAGCACCATGGGGTAGGTGCGATTATCTTTCTGCATCGTCAAATCGACCCGCGCTCTATCGTCGGTCAAGCCCGTGAATCTGAAGGGGTTCCTGTCGACCATCATCGATTTCGGCTCGAGATTCACGGTATTGGCAGTGATGATGCCGCCCGTCCAGTCGTACTCACTCGCGTCCCATCTGACTGTGACGGTACGGGCCGAGAGCGTGGCAGGGAGCAACAGACTTCCGCATAACCAGAACCCAAGGAGTGTCCACACGCGAAGCGTGCGTGCTTGGCCAGGACGAGCGCTTGGACGCTGGCAGCGCGCCATCAGCCCAGGTTGTTTCGGCACGTTTATCATCGTGTGGGCTGGCTTCCCGTGCTTTCGACCAACACGGCGCCCGCGCAGGCAGGACACTTGACCTCGCCCTTCGCGGCGCTGTCGACCGTGATCTCGAAGCGGCGACCACACGCCTGACACTGCATCGGCACACTGACACGCACCTGCTGCCACTCGGACGGGTTGGGGACCATCGCCGGAGACGTCTCCAGGCCTTCACTACGCTCGCCAACCGGCTGGCTAGATGAGAAATGGCAGCGCCCCAGTTCTTCCAAGGCCTGCGGCACCGAAGCCCGTTCCTGGCGCTCCACCGCCAGAAGCCGTACGATGGCCGCCGCCGCCGCCGGGCTGACCCCGGCCGCCAGGAGGGGCCCAATCGTGCGCGGCGAGGTCGCATGGGCCTCGCGGACCTCACCCGCGTTGCGGCCGGTAAACGGATACTGCCCAGTGATAATCTTCCAGACGATGACCCCGTAGGAGTAGCTGTCGCTCTTCTGGTCAGCGCTTCGCGTGCCGCCGGGCTGCATCTGTTCGGGGGGCGAGTAGTAGAGTTTGCCCAGTACCTCGGCCTGCGTCCCGGCATGGCCAAACTCCTCGCGCGTAAAGGTCTTGCCAAACGCCTTGGCTCCGCCAAAATCGATGATCCTGATATCGAATGCCGTGCCGTCCAGACGGAAAAAGATGTTGTCCGGACTCAGGTCGCGATGGATGACCCCCGCCTCATGCAGCCGATTCAGCGCCCCGCCCAGCGCCAGAACCAGAGCGTGGGCCCAGTCCAGCGGCGGTCGCTGGTTGTCATGGGCGGCCAGCCAGGCACGTAGTTCAAGCATGTAGTCCAGCGCTTCCATGGAGAACCAAGGCAGCTCGAACTCCGGGCTGCTCATGCGATAGAACTCGGGAACCAGGCCCGTGTTCTTCAGCTTCTTGAGGATCACGGCTTCGTCGAGGAAGCGGGCGCGCAGCTGCGCCTCCGAGGCGAAGTACTCATGCAGTATCTTCACCGCAGCTCGTTCGCCACCGCGCGCGAAATCTGCGCACAGGAAGGTCGAGCCGATCCCGCCATGACCAAGCTTGCTCAGCGGGCGCAACTCGGGGACCTGTGTGGCCAGGACGTACGGCCAACCCAGTCGGCTCGACACGGTAAGCTCATCGCCCGGCGACACCTGCGGTTTCCGCTGCCGAGTCCGCCGCCACACGAACCAGAGGACCGACGGACACGCGAGGAAAGTCACGGCAAGCGCCATCACCGCCGCGGAAAACTGCCCCATCCCCATCCCGCAGCCGCTGGCCCAGCCATTCACTGCCACCACCCACGGCGGGAACTCCAGGTAGGAGACGCGGATACCTGCCGGCTCCTCTGTGGCCGTTTCGCGTGGCGGCATCAGAAATCGGCGCCGGAGCCAACCCAGCTCGCAGACGACCTCCACAGGTTTGCTGCCAACCGGTACCGGAACATACACACCGTATCCTGCGCCCGCCGGGCCGCCAGAGCCCTGCGGGAACACCCCGGCACCGAACTCTTCGTTGAGACCGGCCAGCTGGCCGTTATAGCGGCACGTGGCTTCCCTGATGTTCGTCACGATTAGGACGTAGTCGGCCGGCACGGTTGGCGTCGCCCCCGCCGCGACGCAGAACAGCGCGGTGACCGACCAGGCCTGGAACTGGAGTCTCAGTGCACGCATACCTGCGCACCGCCAGGTGGCTAGATTCCC
>CAILKC010000637.1 GCA_903834675.1 uncultured Victivallales bacterium
CCGTCCCGACGGGCATGCCGAGGCGCTGCTGGCGGACCCGCCCCGGCAAGGCCTGCCGACGCCGGTCATCGTGGCCCTGGCCGGCCGGGCTCCCACCAAGGTCGTGCAGGCCTGTTGCGGCATCGACGAGGTGCCGCGGCAGATCCTTGCCTGGCAGGCGAACGGCTACCGCTTGACGGCCGTCGTTCCTCTCGACCTCTTTCCCGGAACGCCGCATCTGGAGACGCTGTTGAGCTTTGTGCCCGACCGGCAGGCGCCCTGATTGCCGACGCTGCCAAGGCGGCGGTGGCTGGGAATACTTGGCCATCCAGAGGCTTGTCTGAGACTTGACCGCGATCTTCGCTCTGTCCCGCCAGCGCCCCGGGGCTCGGTTGGAGGGCACGAGCAGTCCTGCCGCCCGGCAGGACGCATCGCCGCCGCAGTCCAAAGAGTCCGGGCGCAGCCCGAACTCAGTCCCAGACCGCGTCGGCCGACAGGCCAAGCTTTGGACTGCTGTGGCTTGACACAGCTTTGCGCCCCCAACGTTTAGCTTGACGCCGGTGCGCCGCCCTGCGGGGCGCTCCACCCAGACGGCGGCGTGCCGACTCGGCGAAGCCGCACCTGTACTTGCCCTCCAAACCTCGGGATGCCGCCGCAGCCTGATCTGAGGCGGGCTCAATGGGGGCGCAAAACCGGCTAAAGCCTCTACTACGTACGCATCGTGGCGCAGACCGCAAGTCTCATTCCGGTAGGTCCGGCCCCAGCCGGGGGCCCGGCTGAAACCTGAAACCTGAAACCTGAAACCTGAAACCTGAAACCTGAAACCTGAAACCTGAACTCGGAACTCGGAACTCGGAACTCGGAACTCGGAACTCTGTGTCATGCACCCTAGACGCCGCTCTCCTATTGACGCCGAGCCTGCCGACGTGTATTTTCCTGCATCAGCGTTGAGCCAAGAACAAGCGAGGTACAGCCATGAAATGCGTCACAGTATCGTGGTCAGGGCGAGTGTTGGCAGCCATCGGCATGGTGGCCTGGCTGGCGGGCGTGAGCCTGGGCGGGGCGGATGCCCCCAAGGCGCCGCCAAGCGGCACCCCGGAGTATGCCGCCTGGAAAGCGGCCCTGGTCGGCGAGTCCGGCGGCACCAAGACCGAGACCATCGCCATCAAGAATGACTACATGGAACTGGGCTGCGGCGACTATGGGCACTGGGGTTTGACGACCGTGGCTATAGACCTCGCCGACAGCAAGAAGCTGATCTACAGCTACAACGGGAGCACCAACGGGCTCGCGGTCCGGATCGATGGCAGCACCTATGCGCTGGGGGATGATGAGTCCCATGTGACCAGTCCTCTGGCCTTGGGCGGCGGGGGCACCTATGCCACCATCGGCTGGACCTTCCCCGAGGGCGTCGTCCTCAGTGCCCGCTACGAGCTGGTCGCCAGCGATTCGGGCCGGGCCGACACCGGGCGCTTTACCTACTCCTTCTACAACCCTCCCGGCAAAGCGACGCATACCGTCAGCCTCAAGGTGGGACTGGACACGAAGGTTGGAGACAATGACGCGGCCCTCATCAATACCGCTTACGGCATTTTCGACACGGAAACCGGCTTTGGCGTGACCAGCGGCGGCGGCGCCGACTACGACCACCCCGTTCCCGACTTCTGGCAGGCGTTCGAGATCAATGCCCCCGCTGAGCCGGGCTACCCGGGCACGGTGGGCCAGGGCACCTTCGTCGGCGGTGGCGCGACCCGGCCAGACAAATTCGTCATCGGGAGTTATTGGGCGTATCTATCCCTCAGCTCTCAATTCGACTTCACTCCGTCCGGCAATAAATACGGCGACAGTGCCGTAGGCATGTGGTGGTTCGACCGCTCGCTGGCTTCCGGCTCTTCCATGTCCTTCGTGGTGCTCTATGGCCTCGGCCGTGTCTCTACCGGCGGCACCGACCTGCGCATGAGCGTGGCCGCCCCCGGTGTTCTCGATGCCGCCGGCAGCAACTTCAGCCCCAACCCCTTCTCGGTGAACGTGACGCTGACCAACCTGACCGGGAGGACGCTGACGAACCTACCGGTGACCGTCGCGCTGCCGGCCGGGCTATCGATCTACGGCGGTGGCAGCACAACCCAGTACGTGGCTTC
>CAILKC010000638.1 GCA_903834675.1 uncultured Victivallales bacterium
CCCTTCCGATCCGGCCGGGACGCGCCGGATCGCCTGGAGGGCGGCCCTGCGTGGCCGCCGCGGCGCCGACGCAGCGGCGCCCTCCAACGCCCTTCGTCCGCCGCGGCGGACGAGGGGCGGACTGGGAAGCGCTTTGGGTCATACGAGGTTGCTGCAAGTCTCATACAAGCAAACCCCTACGGAGCTGACTTGCGCCCGCCCGCGCCGCAGGGCTGTTTTGAGAAAGCACCATCAGCTTCGGAACTGAGCTCTCGCACGGCCGGTTGCCGCGCGCCTCTGATGCCGTCCGAGTCCGCGGTCGCGGACGACGGACGCCTGGAGGGCGCTCCTGTGTGAGCGCCGCGGCGGCCACGCAGGTTGGACAGGCTCAAGGTCTTCGACAGGGCCGCCCGCCAATGGGCCGCCTCGTTCCGGTCGGCCCGGAATGACCCCTGAAGCGGTCGCGGCACGCGACTCGATGGCAAGCGTGCCCGTAATCTTAAGACAGCCCTGCTCCTCTCCGCCGAGCTCTTGCGCACGGCGTTCGCACGCGGTAGAGTGGTATAGCCCTGCGTGCAGCACGGCACGCACCGTGGAGGACACTTCCATGCCAGGTGGCGGCGGCGATCCGGCAGTCCAGAGTCTCGCGACCCAGGTGAAGGACTTCCACCCCGACCGCTCCCCCAAGTCGGCTGCCCTTGACCGCCACCGGAACCCCCGCGCCGGGCACGATGCGGGCTATCTCCTTGGTGCTCCGCGGTCTTGCCCATGCCGTGGCCTCGCTGATGCGGTTCCCTCTGGCGGGGTTCTCGCAGCCCGGCGTTCTCATCGCCTTTTCCGGCCTCCTCTTCTTCTCGCCCCCCCGAAATCAAGATGCCTATCAGGTTAAGTTCGAGCCAGGCTGCTGGCATTTTGTGCTGGGCGGGCACGGCGGCGGCGCTGGTGGTATTTTACTTCTTGGATCCGGGCCGGGTGGCGTTCTTGCCGACGTGTCCGCTGCACACGCTGACCGGGTTGTACTGCCCGGGGTGTGGTTCGACGCGGGCTTTGCATCAATTGGCGCACGGACAGGTAGCCCGAGCGTTCGGGTTGAACCCGCTGGTGGTGACGTTGTTGCCGGTGATAGGGTATTTGACGTTGCGCCGCGAGCCGGGGACGATCAAGCCGGTGTGGGTTTGGGTTTTGTTGGGCACGATCGCGGTGTTTGGAGTGTTGCGGAATGTTCCGTTGCGTCCGTTCACGCTGCTAGCACCGTGAACGCAAACGGAAACCAAGAACAGGAGGAAAAGCGTATGAGTGAAGGTAAGCCTGCCGGTGCGGAGAAGAAGGTTGTGGCCGGGATCCTTGGGGTCCTGCTCGGAGCCTGGGGTATCCACAAGTTTTACCTGGGCTACACCAAGGAGGGCGTCATTCAGATTGTCATCACGATTTGCACGTGCGGCATTGGCGGGGTGATCGGGTTCATCGAAGGGATCATGTACTTGATCAAGTCCGACGAGGAATTTGTGGCGACGTACATTACTGGCAAGAAAGGCTGGTTCTAAGCGTTGGTGTGCCCCCGGTAGGGGCGGCGCTGTGTGTTGCTCCTGCGGTGTCGGCATCAGGCGCTGGTTCGATCATCTTCTCACGCGGGTATTCGGGCGCGAAATCCGCTTCGTTGTCCCTGGCAGGGCCATTCGATTCTACTACACTCGACTCTTGCACCACAGAGGACACCGAGAGCACGGAGGATGGCGATAGGGTTTGGGTGATCACTACATGAGGCTCGTGCAGAACCCCTCACGGCTCGCGAGGCCGCTCGCGCTCCAGCGGTTGCCGTCGCCGCGCCGCCTTCAACCTGGAGGGCGAGACGCTGGCGAGCCGAGGGTTCTGAAAGCGCCTCACCTAACTCACTCTTCTCCAGTGGCTTGCTCTCTGTGCTCTCGGCGCTCTCTGGGGTTGAGAGAATTGAGAATCGACTGGCCCTGAGGGGAGGCGAGGGAGATGATCTTGCAGATGAACCTGTCCGGATTATGGGCCTTGGGGCTCACCGTGGTATTGGCATTTTCCACGACGGCGTCCTCCGCCTCGGATGCCGTCGTGGGCCGTACGTTCGACACGCTTCCGCCGGACTGGGCGATTCAGGGCGGCGCCGTCGCCGCCGAACCGCTTGGCAACAACTACCTCCACCTGGCCTCCGGCCCTGGCCCGGACGACATGCCCCGGTTGACGACGACGAAAGGGGTGCCACTCATTCCCGACGGCGAGTTGCGGATCGAGTTCCGCTATCGCACCGATGTCGAGGGCTCGGGAATGCACCGCGGGGTCTGGGTATACATGCAATTTCTCGACGCCGAAGGCAAGGCGGTCAAAGCCGAGAGCGACGGTCTGGCCATCCCCAAGTCCGAAGCCTGGAACCTGTTCAAGGGCGCGATGAAAGTCCCGCCCGGAGCCACCTTGGCCCAGGCACAAATCCGCATCCAGCAGACTCCCGGCAAGTTTCTGGACATCGACGATCTGGCGATGAGTTGTTCCCCGGTCCGGGTTGCGGTGTCTGCCGATCCGCTCCACAACCCGGAACTGGTGGTTCTCGCTTCCTTCGTCCTGCAACCCGACTCATCGCTCAAAGGCAGCGCTGGCGAAACCCTGAAAAACCTCTCCCCGCCCGGTGTGGTTCCCAGCTTCCAGTTGCCCGAGAAATACTGCGGGCGTCCCGAGTTCAGCTATGGCATCGCTACCGCGTTCACCGCCGAGACCGACACGTTCGGGCCAGAGAGTTTCCCCGCCGTCTTTTCCCTCGGGTCGGTATTTTCCGGATCGGACGCCAACTCGATGGAGGCCGCCTTCGTCGGCAAAGGCCTGATGTTTCGCGTCAGGTGCGCCCGGAACAGCGGTGGCATGGAGTGGTCGTTCCCGGTCGACTGCGCGCAAGGGAAAACCGCCGTTGCCTCTGCTCTTCTCGGTCGCGACGAACTACAGGCCTCCACGGGTCTTCTATGGAAACGGGTCGGCAGTTCCACCCCGTTTACCTGGGAGAAGGGGCGAACCTTCAGCCTCGGCAGCCCAGGCGGCGCGGTGAGAGTCCAAAGCTTCACCCTGACCGTGTTCAAGCCGGGCGTTATGGCGGCGCTGGAAAAAGGGCAAGAGGCCGGACTTTTCCACGGCAGCGGGCCGCACACGTGGGGAATCGCCTTCCCCGAAGGCGGCGGGCAGCGGGCGAATCTGGACGTCGTCGTCACCGATGTCTTTGGAAAGACCCATGCCGCTCCGGCGCTTGCCTTCCCCACCGATACCAGCGACACCGCCGTCACGCTCACCTTGCCGAAACTCCCGTATGGCTGGTATGAAATGAAAACCCGGATCGAGCTGGACGGTCACGTCCGGACTCTGGTGCGGGCATTCGCCGTGACGCCGGAGCTTGACCTGACCGTCCCCGCCGCCGCGTCTCCCCTCGGCATCACTCAAGGCTTCAGCCTGAAAGGAGACAGTTTCAGCGCGGCGTACGTCGAACAACTGTTCCGGGCCAGCGCCGCGGCGGGCAACCGCTGGTTCCGGCTCTGGACCGTGTGGGACGACGTCGAGCGGGAGCCAGGCAGCCGCGAGTGGTCGCGAATGGATCAGGTGGTCGAACTGGCGTTGCAGAATCACCTCGAGCTTTACGTCTGTCTGGAGGGTGGCAACCTGCCGTGGCAGACCAGCCACGAGCCCGGCACCCCACGACCAACGACCTACCTGAGTCAATATGTGCCTCGCGACCTGGGACAGTGGTCGGAGTTCGTGACGGAATTCGCCAGCCGCTACCGCGGCAAGGTCGGCTATTTCCAAATTGGCAACGAGTCTGACACCAAGGAGTTCTTCCAGCCCTTCTCGGCGGAGTCGTACCTGAGATTTCTCAAGGTCGGCTACCAGGCGGTGAAGAAAGGCAATCCCGATGCCATGGTCGGCCTCTGCGGCTTCGCCGCCGCGTACGGCAGGCTCGACTCCCCCAAGATGAAGCCCGGCGACCGCATCTTCGGCGCCAGAGAGTTCTGGGACCTGAAGCCGGAACCCTACTACGACATCGTCGACTGTCACTTCTATACCCTGGGCACGCCCAACTTCTATTGTGACGGCTACGCCACCATGGTGCCTCCCTTCACTGAGTTCCTCAAGAAACGCGGCGAGGGCGGCAAACCGTTGTGGAACAGCGAAACGGGGTTCCAGTCCGGCGTCAAAGGCGAGCGTGGCGGCTACGATCCCACCCCGATGATCTCGGACTACGAACAGGCCTGCCGCCTGGTCGAATGGCACGTCCAGTCGCAGTCGGTGAACGTGGCGCGCTCATTCAACTACCTGGTCACAGGGACATCCGGTCTGTTCCAGGGCGACTTCTCGCCTAAACCCTCCTGTGCCGCCAGCGTCAACCTGTCCCGGATGCTGCCGGGAATGAGGTTCGAACGGGCGCTCGCCCTGCCTGGTGGATTGTTCGGCTACTGTTTCAGTGCCAGGAAAGCGGCAAGGCAGATGACGGTCCTCTGGTCCCGGGGTGGCGGTTTCCCGGTGGCGGTCAGCGCCGCGTCCGGCGCATTGGTGACCCAGGTCGACCTTTTCGGCAATACCGTGGAGTTGCCAGTGGTCAACGGCGTATCGCTGGTCACGGTGGACGAGGCGCCGGTCTACCTAGTCTCCAGTAAGCCTTTCAAGGTGGCCAGTTTCATCTCAGCCAAAGTGGAACTCAGTTCAGAATTCGGCAAGGCGAAACTGCGGATCGGCCTGCTCAATCCGGCCCAGGCGACCCTGCGCGTCACCCTCGGGGCGGGCTTTGCCGGCGCGGTCCCCGCCCGGGAAGAGCTCACGCTCATGTCCGGAGAAAAGCGGGAGATCACGCTGGCACCTGAGCAGGGCGAAGGCAACCCGACCGTGGACGTGAAAGTCACTTGGGAAACCACCGCCGCGTTCTCGATGGTAGTGCCGTACACCCCACGGAAACTCGTGAAGTTGCCATCAGGCGGCCAAGTTGAACTCCGGATCGACCAGCCGGCTCAGGTGAAAGTCGGCGGCGAAACGCTGGACAACCAGAACCACGTTCTTTCCACCTGCCAATGGCGCGGACCGACCGACTCCAGCGCCGGGTTGAAACTGTCCAGAGAGGGGAGCACACTCCGATTCGAGATCCTGGTCACCGACGACCAGGTGATCACCATTGCGGACAGAAGTCCATGGAACCAGGATTGCGTGGAGTTGTTCTACGCCCTGCTCGATGCCGCCGACACGGTCTTGGAACGTGGTCAGATCGGGTTGCGCGCCGACGGCAAGGTCTTCCCGGTCGGCAAGGCGGCGTTGCCCGATTTTCACGCGAAAAGCGAAAAGACTGCGGCGGGGTATCTGGTCTCCGGATCGTTCACTCTGCCGGAAGCGGCGTTGCGGCGGCACTGCATGCTGTTCGACCTCAGCGTCGACGACGCCGATGGTAGCGACGCCGGACGCCGGGTCCAGATGGTCTGGTCCGGAACGGAGAACAACCACCAGAATGCCGACGCCTACGGCATCCTCGCTCTGCCGTGAAGTCACTGGTCTGTAACGTGATACGCAGTCTTGAAGGTGCTGCATGAAATCACTGATCTGTTTAGTAGTCGTCTTCTGTGCCACCGCGGCGTGGGCCGATTCATTGCCACAGCCGGGAATTGACACCGAGGGATGGAGCCTCCACGGGGACGTCGTAAAGGGGCAGCAGGGAGAGAACTTCGTCAAGCTGGCTTTGGAGGTGGATCGAGGGAAAGCCGACTTGAACAAGACGGTGCTTCTTGATACGGGGCGCGACTATGAACTGGAGATCGTGTACAGGTCCGACACTGCGGGGTCAGCCAGGGACAGGGGTTCCTGGATCTACCTCGCTTTCAGGGATGAGAAAGACAAGAATGTCGGCGAGCAGTGCGAGACTCTTGAACAGACAGCGTCATGGAAGAGCAAGTCCATCCCGCTTGGAACCCCGGCCGGAACGGCGAAGGTGTACGTGTCCATCCGTCAGCAGCAGGGCAAGGGGACATTGGACATCAAGTCGGTGGAACTGAAACAGACTGACTCAGGCACGAAAACGACGATGACCCTCAGCCCTGCCGCCATGACTGCACTGGCCTATATATCTACGCCGGGCGAGAAGCTGAGCCCCGACGGTGAACGCTCGCCGCGGGATGGCGATATTTTCCTGCCGTATCTGAAAGGAAAGGCTCCAACCATCGTTCGCGATCTCGGCACGGAGACCGCCGACGGGGTGACCGTTCAGAAAGTGGTCTTCCGGTCGATGACGGTCGGCGGCGAACCACAGGATGTGTATGCGGTCATCGCACGGCCTTCCGGTGATGGGACTTTTCCCGGCATCCTCTGGCTGCACGGAGGCTACGGATGCGCCGAAAGAGGATCGGTAATCCGCTATGCCAAGGCCGGATATGTGGCGATCTCGCCCGATCTCCCGGGCATTGCGGATCCCAAGAATTGCCCGAATTCCGTAGGTCCATGGGCAGTCCGCTTCGCCAAATGGGGCAAGCGAGCCAAGCCCAATCCCACCGCCGATGAGACATTCGATGCCGTGGTGGCGGCGCTCCAGGCGTTCGCTCTACTCTCCGCGCAGCCAGGCGTCGCAAAGGATCGGATCGGTGTGGCGGGCATCTCCATGGGCGGCTACACCACGACGATGATCACCGGTCTGCTCGGTGAACGGGTAAGGGCGGCCTTTTCGAGATACGGCTGCGGTTTTTACGATCGCGGCAGCACCTGGACAAAGGAGTTGCGGGATCTGCCGGACGATCAACGCGAAGCTTGGCTGCATCACTTCGATGCCGGCCGCCGGGCCTCTGGCATCAAGGCGCCGTATTTCATTGCCGCCGCCGCCAGCGATCACTTCTTTTGGCCACCGGCGGTGAATGCCACCGTAGCCGTGATACCGGCTGGCAGCAATCAGGTTTATGCGCCGGCAAACCACCGGTTGACAGGCATCCCCGACGAGGGGAATCTCGATCTGCTGTACTTGGGATATTGGCTGAAAGGCGAAGGGCAGCCCTTCCCCAAGGTCACGGTCGAGAGTTGTGAGCCACAGCCCGACGGCGGGAAGCAAATCACATTCTCCGTGCAGGCGCCATTGCCGGTGAAAACGGCCACGCTGTATGTCACTGCCGGCGGGGAGAGTTGGGAGAAAAGTACTTGGGAGCCAATCACCGCACAGGTTGCGGGCGAGAATAGGTTCCAGGCCACAATCCCTGCTGTCAAGGTCAACAAACAAGGCGCATGGTTTGTAAACGTCTCCGATGCGAGACCGGCAACTGCCGGCAGTTTGGTGTATGGCATAGTAACGGGGTCAACCCTCGACTTTTAGCTTTATAGTGACGCATTAATACCCTTAACGCCAGGGTCGGAGATGCGATGGTGTCCCCGTCTTTTCCCCCGTGGCATCTTGCCCGGTTGGCCGTGTGCGGAACGCGGGGGCAGCAGATGGAAGGGAGCGTGATGCCATGGCCAGGCCCTTGCGCGTGGAATACGCCGGAGCGCTCCACCACGTCATGAACCGCGGCAACCATAGAACCGCTTACGACCCCAAAGGGTGAGAAAGCGGCGTCAAGCCGCCGACAGTCCAAAGCCTGCCTGGCTGCGCCACGCCAGGCGGTATCATACTGCACCCCAACAACGTGGAGTGCTTTGGAGTGCGGTGGCTCGACAC
>CAILKC010000639.1 GCA_903834675.1 uncultured Victivallales bacterium
GCCATCGCTTCGAGATCGTGGGCGAAGTGGGGGTCCGGCACTTCAATTGCGCTTGAGCCGAAAAGCTGGGCCGCCAGGTGATTCAGGCCGCACTGACCCAGGCAGGCGAGGCGTAACCGCGCTGGTCACTGGATTCCTGGCGGCGGCTTGCCCTGGCGCAGTGCTTCCCCTACCGTGGTCCATGTGCCGCCAACCCGTTTCGACGGCCGCACGATCCACGCCGACCGTGCCTAGCGCCCAGGAAGCCCGCTTCTGCCCACAACCATCGCTGACTCGTCCGCGCCGCCGCCGTGCGCCAGGTGTACCGTGTCGTGGGCGGACGTGGCCATGGTCTGCCGGACACGAAACGCCGTCCAAGCGCTACCGGCCTTCGGGACGGTCACAACCCGACCGAGGCCCACGACCGCGAGCAGATGGCCGCGCTGGCCCATAGCCTGCCCATTGAGGCCGTGCGGAAAGTGCTGGCCGGGCTGGCGGCGAGAAAAAAGAGCGAGTAGGGCTTGCAAGGCGTCGAGTAAATTCGTATTTTGATTTTGACGTAAGGGTGGCCCGGTAAGTGCCGGGAGCGCCTTGAGCGTCCAGAAACCTCTGCTCGCCGGAAGGCTCCAGGTTGCCTGGAGACCGGAAGGCCCCAGGACTGCCTGGAGAAGGTTCCGCGTTCTGTGTACCCGACTGTGGGTATGCACAACCCGGCCTTCTCTTCAGGGGTTCTGAGGAGCGGCCAAAGCAAAAGGCCGCTCGCCATGCCAAGTCTGCCCCCCCTCCGACTGCCCCTGGTCCGCTTGATGAAGCGCCGGGGCCTTTCCGCGAATGATCTCGCCGGACTGACCGGGCTTTGCCCTGGAACCATCTCGCGCCTGCGCACTGGTCGGCAGGCCCCTAACCGGGTGACGGTCGCTATCCTCACCGAAGCATTGCACTGCTCTGCCGCTGACCTCGGCCTGACGCCGACGGAAGGCGGTGCAGCATGAGGACGATTCCCGCCCCTATCTTGACCGCCGTAACCGGGATGCTCGCGCCGGGGTATCCACGCCTCACAGCGGTTTCGCTGGTCGAGGCCCTGGACGCTTACTTTTCCGCCGACCCCTACCGTCCGGTACCCATGCCCGAGGCCTTGACCAAGGCCGAGGTGTGCGCCGTCGGCAAGTGCAGCCTGGCGACGGTGAACCGCTGGCTGAAGCGCGGCGAGCTACCGAGCGTCAAGGTCGGTCGCGGTCGCCTCGTTCGCATCCCGCGTTCCGCCGTTGAAGCCTTGCTGGCCGGGCCGGTCGCCGCCGAGGAGGCGTGACCATGGCCGCTTCACTGGACATGCCAGAAGTTGTACATGTCTCACTTTCCCGACTGCGGACCCCGCCAGAGAACGATGCGGTGTACGGGAAGGTGGACCCCACGGACGCCGACGTACAGGCTCTGGCCGTCTCCATCCGCGAGCGCGGCATTCTGAACCCGCTGGTCGTTACGCCCGATGGCTATGTTCTGGATGGCAACCGGCGTCTGGTCGCTGCCCGCCTCGCGGGTCTGAACACGGTTCCGGTTCGCGTCAAGAACGTGTCTCGTGGTGACCCTGAGTTCACGCGACTGCTGGTGGAGTCCAACCGCCAGAGAGTCAAGACCCTTGACCAGCGTTTCCGGGAAGCCATTGCAACCACCAGCCCGGAGGATGCATACCGGGAGCTGGTCGAGTAC
>CAILKC010000640.1 GCA_903834675.1 uncultured Victivallales bacterium
ACGGTTTGCTAAACCGTCGTACAGGGAAACCTGTACCGGGGGTTCGAATCCCCCCCTCTCCGCCAAAGCTAAACGCGCCAGCGTTGCCATAGTCTGCAGACGGTTGCGGTTGCACGCAGGGGGAACAAGCACAGTCCAGGCACGGCCTGCTGATTTGTGCTCCTTGTCCCGAGGTCTCGCCGATACGGCCCGCAGGTCTGGTTCTCTGTCCGGAGCACTCCCTCACCTGCGCCATCCCCCTTGTTCGTCGGTGTCGTCCCCGGCTTGTACCCCTTGATACGGAATGCCTGAGGGAATGCGGTCGGAGGGCGGAGAGAACGCAACGGGGAACAGGTCCAGAGACCTGGGTTCACCAGCGCTGTGCCGCGCTGCCGGTCGTGCTGGGGTCTCATGGTGGTCCCGTAGGCGCCGACAGGAGGTCGTCGAGGGAGAGATCGAGGGCACGGAGATATGCGGCCTGAACGTTGCGCAGGGGCTGTGCCAGGCGGTAGCGCTCGCCGATGCGCACGATCTGGAGCCCGGCGAACTTGGTGGTCATCATGAAGGTGGTGGGCCGGAGGGTCTCCTTGCGGTCCCAGCCGGGGAGTGCGGCGCCGGTCTGCTCGACGTGCTGGCGCAGACAGTGCTCGATCAGGTTCCAGGCCAGAAGCGAGATCAGCAGGATGGCTCCGAGCGCTTCAATGCGTTCAGGCTTCTTGAGGAACAGGTCGTTGACGATCAGGGGGTCCTTGAGGAACGAGAAGTTCCGCTCGATGGCGTGCTGGTCCTTGTAGGCGCGCAGCAGGTCTGGGCCGGTGCGTGCGTGGGATCCCTGCTCCGGGACGTTGCTGAGGAGCACGAAGCATCCGGCCTCCTGGCGCAGCGGTGCCACCCGCAGAGGGTCAGGCTCGGGGCGGACTTGGATGGTGTAGCGCACTGAGCTTACGGGCCGGGGCCGGTCGCGGGGCGGTCGGCCCGGCGGGTGGCGAAGTTTCTCGACGATGGCCGTGTTGAGCCGGTGGAACTGGCCGCCCTGGGACTGCAGGCGCTGCGCTTCGGCCTCGGCGTCGGCGCGGCAGAAGAACTCGCGACGTGACTGGCGCCGACACAGGACGGTCAGAGCGTCGGCCTCCTGTGCGATCTGCCGGTCGATGCGTTTGAGTCGGCGCTTGTCGTGGGCGGAGGAGTGAACCACGACCGCGCGCTAGGTCTTGCCGTACAGCGCCACCTGCTTCTCGGCCACGCGGTACTGCGCCGCCGGCCGGTGCACGCTTGCCGGAGTCTCGGCCAGTTCTCCGACGTGTTCCCAGCCAGCCGCGGCGACGGCTTCGGTCACGACGAGGTCGGCCTCCTGGTAGCTGAAGGGCAGGCGGGTCACGAACAGGTTGTCGGCGACCTGCCTGAGGTTCTCTTCAGTCACCAGAGCGGAGTCGGCGACGCAGACCCCGTCGCCTGAGCCCAGGCCGAACCTGGCCAGGTCCCTGGAGATGCGCGTCAGCATCGTGTTGTTCAGAGCCTTGTCCGAGGCCTTGCCGTCGTGGCAGCCGCCCAGCAGGGGCACGTTATGCCCGGCGCACAGCACGTCCAGGAGGAACTGCTTGAGGTCCGGCCGGTGGTCTTTGCTGTAGCCGTGGGTAATGACCAGCCCGTCGCGGCCGGGGCCGGCGCCGGCGTAGTCTCCCCAGACATTCACCGACGTGCTGTCCCAGCGCACGGTGCGCAAGTCCGGCGGGAAGCGTCGAGCCGCCTGGTAGGCCACCTCTGAGAACACCTTGCCCGCCCCCGCCTCGTAGATCGCGTCCATGGCCCGCGCGACGGTCGTATCGTTGAAGGCCGAGGCCGGCACCTCGGCGCCCAGCAGCAGCCAGGCTGTCCTGCTGCTCGAAGAACTCCTGCAGCCGATACCGTGGACTGTGCCCCGACAGCGTGTCCAGAACCATGCCCTGCACGACCGTGCCCACGCCGACCTCCATGCCCGTGGGCACGACGCGGTCCACCGCCTGGACCAGGCCGATGCGCCGGCAGAACGCCGCCGCCACCAGCAGGTGGTTCACCCCGATGATCCGCATCTGGCTCAGGAGCGCCTCGATGTCGTGCATGCCGGCCTCCCCGGGACGGGGCTTGACGTCCCGTTGCATCTGACCTATAATACAACATGGACAAAAAGCAACAGCACGTCGAAGCCAGAATCGCGGAACTGAAGGCAGAACTCACCGCGCTGGGCAGGATGCGGCCGGGCTCTCTCTCCAAGCAGGCCCGGACCCGCGGCGGCGGCTACTTCCAGGTCAGCTACAGCCGCGCCGGAAGGCTCCACTGCGACTACGTGCGGCCCGACTACGAGCCGGTGGTCCGCGCCGAGATCCAGACCTACAGGAGGTACAGGGAACTGACCCGCCTATGGGTGGACCTGGAGCTAGAGCTCTCCATGCACAGGCAACGGCTTGCGGCCGGCGAGCAGGGTGACCCCTGACGCAGGCCGTTGCGGATATTCACCCACAATGGCTCCGCCGAGGTGGGGAATGTGCGTCGCAGGGCCGCCCTCCAGGCGATCCGGCGCGTCCCGGCCGGATCGGAATAGGAACCGCGTCGGCAAGTCTTGTATGAGACTTGCAGCAACCTCGTAGGACACCAGGCGCTTCCCATTCCGCCCTTCGTCCGCCGCGGCGGACGAGGGGCGTTGGAGGGCGCCGCTGCGTCGGCGCGGCGGCGGCCACGCAGGGCGCCCTCCAGGCGATCCGGCGCGTCCCGGCCGGATCGGAAGCCGCCCCGCCGCCCGGGGGGCGCTCCGCCCAGACGGCGGCGTGCCGGGTCGGCTCAGCGCCCCTGTACGTGCCCTCCAAACCTCGGGATAGAGCCGAAGCCTGGCCTGAGGCGGGCTCAAGGAGGGGGGCGCGAAACCGGTCCGCCCCAAACCCATTCCACCCCACTACCACATTGTGGTTGTATGCGGGGGTTGTGCTATGGTAGGGTGACGGTGTCTGCGACGCGCGCCAAGCCCGCGTGTGACCAGGAGACAAGCAAGCCCCCTGTCTGCTTGAGTCAGGCATTTGCAGAGTGTGGGCCGAGACAAGACGGACGCCGGAGAATCGGGAAGAGATACGATTCAGGCGCTTATAGAGCGGAAAGACCTAGTTGTGCCCGTGAATTCTGCAGACACTTCTGGCGTGCGCACGCACGCATTTCAGCCTCTCCTGGAGTCTTGCGGTCGGCAGCGCCGAACGGGCCGCGTGAGGACGGTCACCAGGGTGCTGGCAGGCGCAGCCTGGGTGTCCGCGGCACTGTGTTCTGCAGCTCAGGCCGGGACGGTGTATGTCAACGGCGCGGTCGGCGTCGGCGGCAATGGGACGTCGTGGGAGACCTCATTCCGCACGATCCAAGCGGGAATCAACACCGCCGCGCTGGCGGGTGGCGGTGAGGTGTGGGTCGCCGCGGGCACCTACACGGAAAGCATCAGCCTGGCGTCTGGAGTCTCCCTGTATGGCGGTTTCAGCGGGACGGAGACCACGCTGGCGGAACGTCAGCCGCGGTCTCGGCCGACGCTGATCGACGCGAGTCGGTCCGCTGCCGGCAGCCGAGCGGCTCACGCGGTCAGGGTGCGCGGCGCCAGTGCCGCGCGTCTGGATGGCTTCGTCATCGGTGGCAGCGGCGGCGGGGCGGGCGTGGTCGAGAACAACGGCGGCATCAGTTTGGTGGACTCGACGGGTATCGTGGTGGCAGATTGTGTGATCACCGACAACCAGGGATCGGCGCGCGGCAATGCGCTCAACGCGCTGCGGTCCTCCTTCGTCCTGGAGCGCTGCCGCGTGATCGGCAACCAGAACGACTTCGGCGCGACGGTATGGCTGGAGTCTTGTGTTGCCGAACTGCAGAACTGCCTGGTCGTTGGCAATACGGCCCGCGGCGCGGTGCTGCACTGCGTGGGCTCAGACCCAGCTCCCAGTGATCGCGGCCTGGCGCCGTCGACGCTGAACCCCGCGGTTGGGGGCTCGTCCCTGACGCTCCGCCACTGCACCGTTGCCAGGAATTCCGGCACGTCCGTGGTCCACTGTTCACAGGGATCCTCTCCCGTAATCGCCAACAGCCTGTTCGTCGAGAACCACGGCACCCTGGTCTATGAGGGTGATGCGGGCTCGGATCCGCAGCTCCAGAACTGCCTGCTGTTCGGCAATATCCCTGGGAGTAGCGGCCTGTACTACGACAACGAGGTCGGCTGGCTCGCGGACGCCGCCGCGATCAACCTGCTGGTGCCGGGCACTCACGTGCTGGAGGGGGATCCGCGCTTCGTCGATCCCGGGTTGTCCAGCGCCTGGACCGAGGCGCCAGCTTACGACACGGCGTCCGGCCGCACCGTTTTCACCGACAGTGGCGCGCACTGGCTGCCCGGCGAACTTGCCTGGCGCTTGTTGGCACCCGACACGGCGCCAGGAGACAGCTTCCAGGTCCTGGTCCTGAGCAATACGGCCACCTCCCTCGAGGTCGCCTTCGACCAGCGCGCCCGGGCGGCTGTCGGCGTTACCTACCGCATCCTCGACTACCACCTGCAGGACGGCTCGGCGGCGATCGACCGTGGTGCGGCCGCGGCGGCGGCCCGGCTCGACGATGACGGCGAGGTACGGCTCGCCATCGACCCGCAGGGCGATATCGGCGCCGACGAGGCGCCCGCCAGCTACATGCCCGCGCCCGACCTGGCCGCACCCGTATCGCAGGTCGGCGTGCTGCCGGCCGGCACGCGCTCCGGCGCCTTCGAGATCCCGTACCTGGCCACGGACGCGGAGGGACCGTTGCTGTCCGTTCGGCTGTACTACCGCCGCGGCGGCGGCGCCTGGACGCTCTACCCGGGAACGCCGGGACCGAGCTCGGTTGCCTTTGATTCGGCTACGGCAGGCGGTGCCGGCCGCTACGAGTTCTACACCGTCGCCACGGACGCCGCCGGCAATGTGGAGCCCGCTCCGAGTAGTCCAGACGCGGCGACCTACGTCGTCAGCAGCCTGCCCGACAACCGGCTCTACGTCAAGGGTGACGCCAGCGGATCTGAATCGGGGGCGACCTGGGCGGATGCCCTGCGTGACCTGCAGGCGGCAGCCGATGTAGCGGCGGCGCTCGGGGTGCCGGAGGTGTGGGTCGCCGCCGGGGTCTACCGAGTCAGCCTGGTGATGCCCAGCCAGGTCGCGCTATACGGCGGTTTCGCCGGCAGCGAAACGCTTCTGTCGGGGCGGGCGGTGCGGGTGCAACGCACGATCATCGATGCCTGGCAGGCGCCGCGGCGCGGCCAGGCCGGGAGCTTCGGCGCCGTGAGTATCGACGGGGCTGTCGGCGCGCGGTTGGACGGTTTCTATGTGACCGGGGGGGTAGCGCAGGATGGCTCCGTGTATTTCGGCGGCGGGGTTTACCTGGCAAACGTCGATGCAAGCACCGTCGTGGCCAACTGCGTCATCAGCGGCAACCAGGCCTATTACGGGGGTGGCATCTCCTGTGGCGCTGATGCCGCGCCAACCCTGGTGAACTGCGTGATCTCCGGGAACTACGCGATCTACCAGGGTGGCGCGCTGTACTGCTCATCCGGCTCGCATCCGACCCTCAGCAACTGCACCCTTGATGCCAACCTGGCGGGCTACTACGCCGGCAGCGGTATCCTGTGCAACGGCGCCAGTCCGACCCTGGCCAACTGCATTATCTCGAATCACCTGGACTACGGCCTTTATCTCGTGAACCCAAGCTCGCAGGCGCTGCTCCTCTCCTGCCTCTTCTTCGGCAATGGCACCGCCGACGCCTATCTGTGGGGCACGGACGTGGGGGTTGAGGGGCTGAACCTGCGCCTGGCCGACGCCGCCAACAACCTCGCCGGCGACCCACGCTTTGCAGTCGAGCAGGCGGGGGCCTGGACGGCGTCGCCGACCTGGAGCGATGTGACCCAGGTCACCAGCGCGACGGACGCCAGCGCGGCGTTTCCGCCGACGGCCCTGATCGGGCACGCGCTCCGGGCGAAGGTGTCGCGAAACTTCAGCTACTTCATCCTCAACCACACGGCAACCACGCTGGGTCTGGTGGGAGATTGGCACCTGGACTTCACCACCGGCGACGCCTACCAGATCACCGAGTTCCGCCTGGAGAACGGTTCAGCCGCGCTGGACCGAGCCCGGGCCGCGCTCCTGGCGGCAACCGACATCGACGGTGACCCGCGTCCTGGGCCCGACGGGCTGAGCGACATCGGGGCGGACGAAGCCGATCCGGCCTGGCTGCCGCCGGTGCTTGCGGACGGCACCCCCCCGCAGTCGCTCGTGCGAGCTCTGCCTGCCACGGTCGTCGGGGCTGTGTTCGACATCCCCTTCGGCGCCTCGGATCTGGAGTCGGGGATCCTGTCGGTGCAGCTCTACTACCGCCAGGACGGCGGCGCCTGGACGCCGTATGGCACTCCGGTCAGCGCCAGCCCGATCTCCTTCAACGCCACGACGACGGGCGGGGAAGGCCGCTACGAGTTCTACACCGTGGCCCGTGACCTTGCCGGCAATGTCGAGGCGGCCCCCCTGGCGGCCGACGCCACGACGCGGATCCTGGCGGCGTACGACGGTGCCCGCCTGTACGTCAACGCGGCGGCGACGGGAAGCGGCAGCGGCACAAGTTGGGCCAACGCCTTCACCAACCTCACCGCGGCGCTGCCGGTGGCCGAGTCCATCGGCGCCAGCGAGGTCTGGGTCACGAAGGGGGTCTACAGCGGGCCGATCACTCTGCGGCCGAATGGCTTCGCCCTCTACGGCGGCTTTGTCGGCAGCGAGGGATCCGTGCTGTCGGGTCGCGATGTCCTGGGCAACGCCACGGTACTGACGGTAGCTTCGCCGGCCTGCGTCGTCACAATTCAGGGGAATGGCTGCCGACTCGACGGGTTTAGGGTGACGGGCGGCTCTCGACCCAGCAACTACGGTGGAGGCATCTACAGCAGCGGCACGGGCACCGTCATCGCCAACTGTCAGATCGTGGGCAACTACGCCTACACCGGTGGCGGCATCTACGTCGGGGGGCCAGGCACGCTGATCGAGAACTGCGCATTCGTCGCGAATTCCGCCGACGGGAGCTACGGGCAAGGCGGCGGGATTGCCGTGGGCGGGACTGGGGCGAGCATCCGCAACAGCCTGATCGCGTCCAACTGGGCCGGTTACGGCGGCGGCATCCATGCCGGGGGCTCCAACCTGTCCATCACCAATACATCGCTGGTGGGCAATTCCGCTAGCCGCAACGGTGCTGCCATGGCGCTGGCTGGGCCGGGCCCGGTAACGGTCACCAACAGCCTGGTCCACGGCAATTCCGGCGGCGTCTACTGCAATGCCGCGAACACGGTCTTCCGCAATACCCTTTTCACCCAGAATGGACAACAAGGCCTCTACGACTATGCCCTTGACGGGCCCGAATTGCGCCACTGCCTCTTCAACGGTAACCCGGACGGGGACTATGTGGATAGGTACGGGGCGGCGGGATCCAACACGAGACTCACGGGTGCCAGCGCGCTGAACCTGCAGCTCCCGGGCGCCGTGGGCAACCTCGAGGGTGCTCCGCGGTACGTTGCCGGTCCGGAGGGCAGCTGGACGGCTGACCCGGACACCAGCCAGGCCTCGGCGCGGCGCTATGTGTTCACGGATGCCACGGCGACGTTCGCCCCCGACGCGCTCAGCGGCCGTCTTCTGGAGTATAGCGCGGGCTCCAACTACCCGGCGCTGATCATCGGCAACACGGCGACCACCATCACGGCCATCGGTAGTGCCCCGAGCGTCGGCGCCGGCACCGCCTACCGCGTCCTCGACTTCCATCTGCAGGATGGCTCCGCCGCCCTGGACCACGGCGAGCTGACGGCGGCGCCGGCGACCGACGCCGAGGGGACCCCGCGGCCGGGGGCGGACGGGTGGGTTGACATCGGTCCGTACGAGGCGCCGGCGGCGTATCTGCCGGCCACGGATACCCAGCCGCCGGACTCGCGTGTGGCGGACCTGGCGACGGCCTCCGGCAAGGCCACGGTGTCCATCCCGTTCCTGGCCTCCGATGCCCAGGGCGGCGTGTTGGGGGTTAAGCTCTGGTTCCGCCGTGACGGCGGCGACTGGACCCGGTACGGCAGCGCCGTTGCTGCCAGCCCCGTGGCCTTCGACTCGGCGAGCGTCGGCGGCGATGGCCGCTACGAGTTCTACACGATCGCCATCGACCTCGCCGGGAACCGCGAGGCAGCGCCGGCCACAGCGGACGCGGCGCTCTGGATCATGAGCACGTTTGTCGGCACCCGCTTGTACGTCGACCCGAGCGCGACCGGCAGCGAACACGGCGACGCTTGGGCCACGGCGCTGCATTCCGTCGCCGCGGCTACTGTCTTCGCCAGGGACCTGGGCATCCCGGAGATCTGGGTGGCGCGCGGCGTCTACCCCGAAGCCATCTCGATCCCGGCCAACACGGCGCTGTACGGCGGCTTTGCGGGAGGGGAGAACACGCTGGCGGGTCGACTGCCGCTGGTGAACCTGACGGTGCTGGATGGCGGCGCCATGGCCTCCGGAGACCTGGTGTTGGTCGAGGGAGTCAGCAACACGCTCCTCGACGGCTTCGTCATCATGCGGGCCCCCGACGCGGCGGTCCTGTTCCGCGACGCGGATGGCAGCAACCGTATGGAGAACTGCCTGGTGACCGGCAACGGTTGGGGCTACGGCAATTGGCCGGGGGCCATCCGCTGCGACACCGCCTCCCCGACCCTCTCGGGGTGCTCGATCAGTGGCAACCGCTACGGCGGTGTCACCATCGAGCCGGGCGCCCCTACCCTCGTCAACTGCCTGATTGCGGGCAACTGGAGTAACCCCATCAATGCGTCGAACCGCGACTTCAGCGGTGGCCTCACCACCGTCAAGAACTGCACGATCGCCGACAATGATACGGGCATGTGGGTGTATCAGGGTGAGGTGTTCTTATTCAACTCGATCGTGGCTGGAAACGGCGGCTCCGGGGTGACCTTCTACCCCGAATTCGGCGGCGGCAGCGGCGCCCTCTGGCTGGTCTCCTGTCTCCTCCACGGCAACGCGGACAACGATGTCACCTTCGATGGGGTCGGCTATTCCGGGGCGGCGGCAATCAATGCTCAGGTGCCGGGTGCCTGGCTGAATCTGGATGGCGACCCGCTGTTCCGCGCGGGGCCGTCGGGCGCGTGGACGGCCGCGGCGGAGGTACACGAGGATACGGGACGGACGGTGCTCACCGACACCACCGCGGTATTCACCCCGGGAGTCCTGGTCGGCAAGTGGTTGCGGGCCAATACGAGCCAGGAGTTGCAGCTCTTGATCCTGGCGAATAGCGAGACCACGGTGGAGGTCCTGGGCACGTTCTACTCCCCAGCGCGGGCCGGGGACAATTACCGCATCATCGACTACCAACTCCGCAGCGGCTCGCCCGCTATCGACAGCGGCTACTCCCTGGGGCCTGAGTTTGACCTGGTCGGCCAAGCTCGCCCGGTCGACATCCGGGGCTGGGGGCAGGATGGAACCGGCACCGAGTACGACGTCGGCGCCTACGAGTTCACCTCAGAGGGCCCCAGCGACCTCGCGATCACGCCGGCGACGGCAGTGCTGATCGTGGGGGTGCCCGGCGGACCCTTCGCGCCCGCGGGCGCCGACTGGACCCTGCACAATGGCGGCGCGGCACCCCTCGACTGGGTCGCCGACACGAGCTCAGCGTGGCTGCGCCTCACGCCGACGCGGGGGACGCTCAGCCCGGGCGAGTCGACGACGGTCGTACTGACCTTGAACCCCGCCATGGCGCCGACGCTGCCGGCGGGCGTATACCCCGGCACCCTCGAGTTCCAGGACACGGCGGGCGGCGGCGCGCAGACCCGGAGCGTGTCGCTGCGGCTCGGCCCGGACTACTTCACGCAGGGGTTCGAGGATGGGGTTGCCGACCTCTGTAACCAGACGCTGGTGTTCACCCCCACCGGCGGCCGGGCGGCAGGCTACTCGGCCGTACGCCGGACCGCGTCCTGGGGCTTCCCCACCAACCCGGTCGGCGGCATCCCCATCTCGTTTGACTATGCCCGTTACGCCATCATCCCGTTGCCCGCGGGACGGACGATCCCCTTCTTCGGCCTCCCCTATGCGTCGTTCCTGGTTGGGGCGGATGGCTTTGTGGCCTTTGGGATCTACGACTACGCCGGGATCCAGGCACTGCGTGAGGAGCACTTCTCCCGGCCGCAGATATCCGGGCTGTTTACGCCCCTGAACCCGTCTGTCGGCGGCCGGGTTCTCTGGCAGATTTTCGATGACCGCGCGGTGGTGACCTTCGACCGAGTGCCGGAGCGCGGCACGAACCACCCGAACAGCTTCCAGATCGAGATGTTTTACGATGGCACGATCCGGCTGACGCATCTGTGGGTCGAGGCGAGCAGCGCCCTGGCGGGACTGTCCAGCGGCGGCGGCGTGCCCACGGACTTCTACGGCAGTGTGCTGCGCAGCTACGTGCCCCGCTCCGGCGAACTGGCCTTCACCTGGTCGCACTGGCGGGCTGGCCAGCGGCCCGAGCTCGAACTCGAGGACAGGGACCTCGCCGGGGTCGGGCGGGCGGACGTGTCGGTGACCTCGCTGGCGGCCGACGCCGAGTCGCTGGTCCTGACCGAGACGCCGCCGTGGTCCGGCATCTTCCGCGGCGACATCCTCTTGGCGCTGGCGCCGGTGGTGACGGGGGATGGGGCGCTGCAGACTCTGAGCGACGACACCCTGACCGCACGCTATGCCGATGCGGACGATGGCAGCGGGCGGTCGGCCGAGGCCACCGCCACCGCCGTCGTGGACAACACCGCCCCGCTGCTCTCGGGCGTGGCCGTCAGCAGTGTCTCGGACTCCGGGGCGCTGATCTCGTTCGACACCGACGAACTGACCAGCGCCACGGTCCGCTACGGCACGGCGCTGGGGGACCTCTCCTCGTCGGAGTCGTCGCCCTGGGTGAGCGCCGCGCACCAGGTCCAGCTCCGGGGGCTGCCCCGCTTCGCGCAGATCTTCTTCGAGGTCATGGCCGAGGACCGGGCCGGGAACCAGGCCACGGACAACAACGCCGGCGCGGGTCACTCCTTCACGACCCGCGGCTGGGGCAATCTGCAGGTCCTGGCGCCGGCGGCCGCCACGGCCGAAACCTGGCCGGGCGCCAGCCTCACGGTGGACTGGAGGGTACGGAACGACGGTCAGGACACCGTGGAGACAGCGTGGGACGACGGCGTCTTCCTCTCGACGGATGATCAGATCGGTGCAGATACCTTCCTGGGCAGCGTGGCGGTCTCGGGCCCGTTGCCGGTCCCTGGCGAGCTGCCGGTGAGCGCTTCGGTGACCATCCCCCCAGTCCCTGCCGGGCAGTACTGGCTCGTCGTCAAGGCGGACGTACACCAGACGGTGCCGGAGACCGACGAGTCGGACAATGAGACCATCAGCGGGCCGTTCACCATCCTGAGCCCCAACCTGGTCTGCACGCCGGTGGGGTCGCCGCCGACGCTCGTCGCCGTTGGCGCTAGGCTCAGTCTCGCCTGGGACACCGCGAATCCGGGCGAGGTGCCAGCGCCGCTCGAGTGGCACGACAGCGTCTCCATCTCCAGCGACGACCAGCCCGGGGCGGATACGCTGCTGCGGACACTCGCCCACCCGGCGGGTCTGGCGGCGGGGGCCACGTTGCGGAGCAGCGCCGAGGTGTGGATCCCCAACCTCGATTCCGGAACGTACTGGCTCATCATCACGGTCGATGCCTGGCACCAGATTCCGGAAACCGACGAGTCCGACAATGTGCGGGTCATCGGACCCATCTCGGTGGACCGTCCGAATCTGGTCACCACGATCCTCGCCGCCCCGCTCCAGGCCATGACGCGCCGGGAGATCCAGCTCACCTGGGAGGTGACGAATCCGGCGAGCGTTGCCGTGCCGAGCTTGTGGGTAGACCGGGTTTATCTCTCGACCGACGACCAGGCCAGCGCCGACGATGTGGTGCTCGGGACCTATCCGCGGGAGGGCGAACCGCTGGCGGCCGACGGGCGCTACGAGCAGACGGTGACGCTGACCGTGCCAGAGGTCCCGGCCGGGCCTCACTGGCTGCTCGTCGTCGCCGACTACGACGGGACCCTGCTCGAATCTAGCCGCGCCGACAATACCGGCCGGGCCGGACCGATCCCGGTGTCGTTGTCGCCCTGCCCAGACCTGATCGTGAGCAGCGTCCTGGCGCCGCCGGACACCTACTCGGACCAGCGCATCGTCATCTCCTGGACCCTGGGCAACCAGGGCAACGAGACGGCGCTGGGGCCATGGACGGACCAGGTCTTCCTCGCCGCCGCGGCGCGGGCTCAAGAACCGCGACTGCTCGCCTCCTTTACCTTCACGGGAACGATCCCGGTGGGCGAGACCGTGACCCGGACGCAGGCGGTCCTCGTGCCCTTTGAGGTCTCAGGAACGCAGTTCGTGGTCGTATGCACGGACACGGGCAACACCGTCTTCGAGCGTTACGGCGAGGCGAATAACAGCGAGCGCAGCGCTGCCCCCATCGAGGTCACCCCGTTCCCCTACCCCAACCTCCAGGTTGAGGGGGTGACCGCGGGCCGCTTGGAGGTGGACGTTGGGGACGTGCTCGAGGTGTCTTGGCAGGTGCTCAACACCGGCAGTGGGCCGACCAGCTCCCCGCGGGGCTGGGTTGACGGGGTTTACCTGTCGCTGGACGAGGGGCTGGATGAGACCGATGTCTGGGTCGGCGAGAGCCGCAATCCATCCTACCTGGACGTGGGCGGGAGCTATGCCAACCAGGTGCCGGTCAGAGTTTCCGGCGTCCGCGACGGCGACTACTACGTGCTGGTGCTGGCAGACAGCGGCATTCCCGGGGCGGTCAACGAGGGGCCGCTGGAGTCTGACAACCTCGGGGTCGGCCCCCGCCTCCATGTGAGCACGCCTCCACCCCCGGACCTGGTGATTTGGAGCGTGGTGGCCCCGCGTCAGGTCTTCTCGCGTGAGGTGCTCGAGGTGACCTGTCGCGTCAAGAACATCGGGGCCGGCCAGATCCGCTCCTCACAGACCTGGGAGGACGAGTTCCGGCTCTCGACCGACCCAGTCCTGGACAGCGGCGACCGGCTGCTGGGCCGCTTGCCCCGGACCTGGCAAAACTGCCATACCCCGGAACCGCCGTTCAACGTCGAGTACGAGAGCCACGAGAGCTTCACCCTGCCGGTGGACCTGCAGGGCGAGTTCTTCCTCTTTGTCCGTACGGATGCCCGGGACCAGATCGAGGAACTCGCGTTCGAGGACAATAACACCAACGCCGGTGGCAGAGCCCTCACGGTAGTGCTGACCCCGCCTCCCGATCTGGAAGTCATCAGCGTCGAGGTGCCGCCGGGCACCGTGCAGGCCGGTCATTCGTTCTCGGTAACCTACGAGGTCGCCAACTACGGGGCTACGGCAACCCCGCCAGGGGCCGCCTGGCACGACGCGGTGTACCTCGCCGCCGCGGCGGGCGCGGGTGGGTCGGAGGACTTGCTCCTGGGTACGCTCGCCGTGGCCACGAGCTTGGCGAGCGACGCCACCTACCGCCGTTCCCTGACCCTGGCTTCACCGCCCGACCTGCCGTCCGGCACCTATTTCCTCTACGTTGCCGCGGACGCTGGCGAGGCTCTCTTCGAGCTCAACGACCTGAACAACCGCTCTCTCCCCGTCAGCCTCGTGGTGGAATACCGCCCGGCGGACCTGGTCGTGCAGGTGACCGGCCTCGCGCCGACGGTGGCGGCAGGAACCGCCCTGACGCTGCGCTGGCGAGTGCAGAACCCGGGCCCGGGCGATACCCTGGTAGGAGCCTGGACCGACACGGTTCTGCTTTCCCCGAACGACATCGTCGGCGATGGGGATGACGTCCTCATGGGCAGCGTCACCCACAGCGGCGTCCTCGCCGGCGGGGCTGAGTACGACGAACGGCGGACCCTCGAGGTGCCCTTCAAGCTGGTCGGCGCGTACCGCCTCTTCGTGGTCACCGACGCCCTGCGCCAGGTCTACGAGAGTGACGAGACCAACAACGCCTCCCTGCCGCAGGCTCTGACCGTGACCCGTCACGTGCCGGACCTAGTGCTCAGCGCGGCGGCCATCGCGCCGGAAGCGGGGCGGCTGCGGCTGACCTGGACCGTGGCCAACCGCGGCGAGAACCGCACCAACGTCGCCGTCTGGCACGATACGGTCTACCTCGCGCCCGCCGCCATCTTCAGCATGGCGGACGCGGTTCTGCTCAAGAGCTTCTATCACACCGGGGTCCTGGACGCGGCGGCAAGCTACATGCGTTCTGAACTTGTCGAGGTGCCGCCGGAGCTCAACGGGAACTACTACGTGTTCGTGGTCACGGACTCGGAACACCTGGTCGAGGAACTCGGGGTGCTGGAGAACAACCTGCGCCTGGCTGGCACCCTCTCGCCGACGCCTGATGACCTGTTGCCGGGGAATGTCGGCTTCGACCAGTTGCGCACCCGCCTTGATCTGGTGGTGGAGCAGGTGATCACCCCGGTGGCTGCCTACAGCGGTCAGGAGGTCCCCATCACCTGGACCGTGCGCAACCGCGCCACCCGCATGACCGGCGACACGCCGCTGCGGCCAGAGTTCGGCAACGGTACCTGGGTGGACCGCGTCTACCTCTCTCGCGACCGCATCCTCGATGCGGATGTCGATACCTTTCTGGCCGAGGGCACCGCCCGCCTCGCGGACTGGCGCGACGTCGCCGCCGACACCGGTTCCTACCTGTACCAGGAGTACACCGCGACGAGCCGCTGTCGGGTTCCCCTCGGGCTCTCTGGGCCGTTCTTCTTCATCGTGGTCACCGACCGTACCGGGGGGATCACGGAGTATGATCACGAAGACAACAACCTCGGTCTGCCGGCCCAGAGCACCGACGTGCGGCTCCTGCCGCCCGCGGATGTCACGGTGTCCGCCATCGCGGTTCCGGAGCGCCTGACGCTGGGCGAACCCCTCTCGGTGGCGTACACCCTGGCGAACCCCTCCGAGCAGCCCTTCGCGGGGGTCTGGTGGGACCGCCTGTACCTGTCCGCCGACCCACAGTTCAGCCTGGATGATGTCCTGGCGGCCGAACGTGGGCATGACGCGATAGCTCAGGCGGAGGACACGATCCCCGCTCACGGCTCCCGCGACTACCGCTTCGCCGGGGACGCGGCGGGCCTCCCGCCGGGCGCCTACCACCTGGTTGCGCGAGCCGATGTCCGCAACAGCGTCGCGGAGACCAACGAGACCAACAACACCCTGGTCTCGGCCGAGACCATGACGGTGGACGCCCCGTCCCTGGAACCCGTGTACGCCGACGGGCAGGTCCCGGTGCGGACGGAGCTCGCCTATCAGGGCGAAGGCGATCATCGCTCGTTCGAGTTCCGCTTCCCGGTCGAAGCGGGGGAGGTGATCTCGGTTGAACAGACGTCGTTGCTCGGGGTGTTTGCGGGCGACGTCAGCGCCTTCGCCGCCCTCGACCGTCGGCCCGCGACCGAGGCCGACGCCGACATCGTCCAGTCCTGGTGGAACGCCAGCAACCCACTGCTCCTCCCCGCCGGACCCGCCGGCGTCTGGCATCTTACCCTGTCCGTCAGCGCGGCACGGCCGCCGGGCGAGGAAGACTACTGGTGTTACTCAGCCTTTGGGTTCACCCTCGGCGTGCAGCCGCCGCGGCCGGTAACGGCGGCTAATCGGGAGGTCGCCGTGGCAGGCAGCGCCATTCGCGATCAGGCCAAAACTCTGTACTTCAAGTTCGAGGATCCCGGGAACCGCACGCTCCGTATCGTGCCTACCGGCTTACCCACCTACAGCGTTGTTACTACCATTTTCGACGCCGGTAGCCATAGCACCTGCACGCTGGACCATCGGCGGCATGCCGTGACCGATCTGCGGGTGTCCTACAACCAGGCCCCGACCCCCTGGAACTGCGAGGTCGAGCAACTGAGCTGGTTCTACGCCGCGGCCCAGTCGTTCGAGAGTGCCCCCCTGATTATCCCACGGACCCAGGCGGGCACCTACTACCTGCGCCTGGATGTCCGCGACCTGAACGCCTACATGTGGTGGTGGAACCCGCGGATGCTCTACGGCGGCGATCCCGAGGAGCGTTTCAGCATCCGCCTGGAGCCGCTGCCGTTCACGGTTTTTGCGGTGGAGCCGACCGCGGTGGGGAACGTCGGCGAGGCCACCCTGCGGCTCACGGCGTCGCGCTTCGTGGCCACCTCACGCCTCAAGCTATTGCGGGATGGCCTGGCGGTGCGCGAACCCGTCCGGGTCGACCGGGTGGCGGCAGACCCCGCGCTCGCCTATGCCACCTTCGACTTCCGCGGCCTGACCCCGGGAGCGTATCAGATCCAGGTCACCGACCCGGAAGGTGAGATCGGAACCGTAGCGCTCGAACTGAAACCCGGTACCGGGCCGGCAGTCCACGCCAGCCCGGATGGACCGGGAAGCATCCGCCGGGGCCAGACCTACGTCTTCTACGTGAACTACGGCAATAACGGCGACGCGGACGCGGTGGCACCGCTGCTGCTCATCCGCAACCTGGACACCAACGCCTTCTCGGTCGGTCGCGACGGCTTGACGAATCTCGCCGTGCCGCCCGGAGCAACGCTGCAAGTGCTGGGGCTCGGCCGGGAGCTCCGGGCCGGACGCCTGCGCCCGGGAGAGAACCACAACATCCCCCTGTACTTCAACTCCGCCGCGGACTCCGGGAATTTCTGGGTCGATATCGTGACCGCGGACGACCCCCGCCCGCTCGAGGTGTCGGCCCTCGAGGCCCAGATTCGGCCGGCGGGGATGACGGACGCTCAGTGGGCCGCGGCGATGCCGCAGATTCTCAGCCAGATGGGGCCCACCTGGGGCGATTTCGTCAGGGCCTTGGCCAGCATGGCTAGCTTCCTGGACGAGGTCCAGATGCGCACCGCCGACGTGGATACCCTCTTCGCTGCGGTCTACCGCGAGACGATCGAACCTGCTATCCTGGCGAGTACGGCCACCGCCCTGGTCGTCGGCGAGCCCCTCCCGGACCTGCTGGCCAGCCGCGGGGAACGACTCTACGCGGTGGCCGTGGAGGCCTCCCAGACGCTCGTGCTGTCCGTGACCACCCCAGCGCCCGCGGCACAACACACGCTGTCCGTCCGCCTGGACGAGCCGCCCACCGCCGAAATCTACGACCTGCAGACTGGACCCATCCTCGGGGAGCACGCCGAGATCGAGGTCCCCTGGACCCGAGCCGGAACCTACTACCTGCGGGTCCTCGACGAGGGCACGGCAGGGCCTCCGCACCCGCTCAGCGTCCTGGCGAAATACCGCGTCCTCGAGATCGGCGGGGTAACCCCCGGACAGGCGACTAACGACGGACCGCTGACGCTCCAGGTGAAGGGGGCCACCTTCAGCCCCTACATGGGAGCGATCCTGCTACCCGCGGGCGTAACCGATCCGGCCAGCGGCTTGAGGTCCACCCACGTCAGCCGCGAAACGGCGAGCTCGCTCACCGCCACCTTCGACCTGACCGCCGCCGCGCCGGGCTCCTATGACCTGCGGATCGAACGCCTGCGTTACCCGGTCATCTCCGTGGCCCCCGGCACCGGCGAGTGGATCGTCGGCGCTGAGGTGACCGAGGAGATGACCCTTCCCGCCGCGCTGCGGGTCGTCGACGCGGGGCGGGGAGGCGCCGTCGGAGAGAGGGCGCCCGCGACGCCCGCGACGAGCAGCGGAGTCCGCAGTTCCAGAGCGGAAGCCGTGGCGCCGGCGGCAGCTCGAGGTACCCGGGACGTGATGGACCTTTGCGACGTCTGCGGCACGAATACCGCTGATCTCATGTCGTACTACACGGCGGCGTGGGCAGGTGCGAACACGGTGGGGTGGGCCATGGGGGACTATGCGCGGGAGTGCATCGAGCACTTCATCGGCCCCATTGCCGCGCGTGCCACCGGCACGCCGCTCTACTATGGGCCGACAACCCAGTTCGCCCGGGACCTCATGGACGACGATCTGGTCAAGGCCTGGGTCGAACTGATCCGGCTGAAGGTCTACTCCAAGATCGTCCGGTCCAGACTCGCGACGGGAATGCGCTGCGGTGAGGTGAAGGTGCTGAATCTGCAGAGCCTCTTATCTCCGGATGTGCGCACTGAGCGGTTCCAGTTTGCGACCTCGGGTGGCGGCCTGGGGGTCACGTTGGGGAGTGTTCCCGGCCAGGGCTGTCCGCGGCCGGAGATGATGGATGGGGAGGTCAACATCCGCAAGGACTGCGATGCGCAAGGGTGCTGCGGGGGAGTCACGGTCATGATCCTCGGCATGTGGTTTATGGCTGAAGATGTCTACGACTATTGCCCAGGGACGTGCCCCAGGTGCGGGTTCATGGCCACCTCCGCCTACGGTATGATGGCGCAACTGGAAACCTGCGGCTGGGCCGTGGATTTCCGCCTTTCCATTGAGGTGCGCCCGGAGCCCGTTATCTTCACTATGGACTGCCCTCAGACCGGCGCCGACAGCAACAACCGGGCCAGCGGTTGCACCAACCCGCCGAGGCCGACCCCGGCCAGACCGCCCGCGCCCCCGGCGCCACGGCCGGGCGGTGGCGGCAGCGGTGGCGGCAGCGGCGGTGGCCCTGGGGACGGCAGCGGCGGTGGTGGCGGTGGCAGCGGTGGTAGCGGTGGCGGCTACAACCCGAACTACGTCGCCTCCTCGGACCCGAACGACATCACCGGCCCGGCTGGCATCGGCGCAGAACACTGGGTCAGCCAGCAGGGCGCCCTCAGCTACCGGATCCGCTTCGAGAACGTGGCGGATGCGAGTGCCCCGGCGCAGGTGGTCACCGTCACCCAGCAACTCGATCCGGACCTCGACTTCCGCACCTTCCGCGTCGACGACTTCGGCTGGGGCGACGTCTACGTGGAACTGCCGGGAGAGCAGGCCGTCTATCACCGCCAGATCGACCGGACCGCGAGCGGCGGTTTCGTGGTCGATGTGACCGTCACCGCCAATGTCCAGACAGGCCTGGTGAAATGGACCCTGACAACCCTCGATCCGGCGACCGGCGACCTGCCCCTGGACGCTCTGGCCGGGTTCCTCCCGCCCAACGACACCAGCGGCCGGGGTGAAGGCTTCGTCTCCTACACCGTGCGCCCGCGGCGTGATGCGGCCAGCGGCAGCCTCATCGAGGCCCAGGCCAGAATCGTCTTTGATCTCAACGAGCCCATCGATACCCCGGTCATCTTCAACACCCTGGACGCGGCGCTGCCGCAGAGCCGCGTCGAAGCCGCCACCCCCGACCCGCTGAGCGCCGAGATCGCCGTCTCCTGGAGTGGCTTGGACGAAGGCTGTGGCCTGGCCGGGTTCACCGTCTATGTGTCCGACCGCGGTGGGCCGACTACGGCCTGGCTGCTGGGCACCGGCCTGACGGCGGCCGTCTTCCAGGGCCAACGCGGTCATACCTACAGCTTCTCCTGCCTGGCCGAGGATCGGGTCGGCAACCGCGAACTGGCGCCGCCCCAGCCCGACGTCACCGTGGTCGTCCACGGTGACCCGCCGCAGGCCTTTGACGATGCCTATACGACGCCCGAGGACACCGTCCTGCGCGTCGACGCTGCCAACGGCGTTCTCGCCAACGACCAGGACCCGGAAGGGGCGCCGTTGACGGCAGAACTCGTAGCGTCGCGGGCGCCGGGAGCGCTCACCCTGGCCGCGGATGGCTCGTTCGTCTATACCCCTGCGCCCAACTTCAACGGCCCGTTCAGCTTCACCTACAGGGCTCTCGACGGTCAGGATGGCGGGGCCGTGGCCACCGTGGTCATTACGGTCCTGGCGGTCAACGATCCGCCCACCCCCGCGGACGATCGCCTGACCGTCGAACAGGACAGCATCGACAACTGGTTTGACCCGCTGAGCAACGACACCGACCCGGAGGGAGATCACCTGACACTGCGGGGAATCGGGGTGGCGGAGCATGGCGTCGCACAGCTCGTGGCCGGCTGGATGCACTACACCCCAGATCCGGGGTACTACGGCTCGGATCACTTTGACTACACCGTCAGTGATGTGGCCGGGGCAAGCGCTGGCGCTCAAATCAGCGTGGCCGTCGTCGGCCGCGTGACGATCACCTTCCAGCCCAGGTGGAATCTCTTCTCTCTGCCCGTGGATCCGCTGGAGCCCGACGCGGTGACACTGCTTGCCGGGCTGCCGTATCTCGGACCTGTGTGGGCCGTGACTGGCCGCGCCTTGACGCCCGCAACGACGCTCAAGCCCCTGCAGGGCTACTGGCTGTTCCTCGAGGAGCAGCCCGGCCGGGCGGAACAGACCGTCAGCCTCGAGGTTCGCGGGCTGCGCCTCGCCGGGGTGTCGCCGAGGTTAGCTGCAGGCTGGCACCTGTTCGGGCCGCCTGGCCCACTGCCTCTACTCCAGATTCCTGGTCTGAGAGGCCCAGCCTGGGGCTGGAACCCGCGGCAGCAGGCCTACGAAGCAACGCTCGCGCCGCTGGAAGCCGGCCGCGCCTACTGGATCTATATGGATCACGCCGGGGAGATTCCGCTGGAATGAGGAGGGTTAGGCTAGCCCTGAGCAAGAAGCACAAATGCCTCGCGTCGAAGCCCGCGCCCGCTGATCCGCGCCATGGTGCGGGTGGTCAAGCCCCGGATCGGCGAGCGCATCCGCGACGACGCCCGCGGCTCGGCCGGCTTCTTCTGCGAGTCCTACGACTATATGAGAAACCACGGGAACGCCCCTGGGAACCCCGCCAATCGGGAGAAGGGGGGTATCCACTTGGCGCAACCGACCGTCACAGGTAGCGTAGGGAGGTTGGACACGGGCGCAAGTCAGCTCCGTAGGGGTTCGCTTGTCTGAGAACCGCAGAGGGTCGAGGGCCTGCCCGCCGTGGTGGGTCGATA